>NZ_CAHJWX010000195.1 GCF_903643065.1 Sphingomonas bacterium
GGACGCGGGGAACGGCTGGACGCTGGGCGGCAGCTGGCGGCAGGGGCGCACGGTCGCGCGGCTGCACGGCATCGATGGCGGCGGCCGGCTCGCGACCACCGCCTTTGCGGTCGATCTGGGCAAGCAGGGCGTGTTTGGCGGCGACGGCGTGGGGCTGCGCCTCGCCCAGCCGCTGCGCGTCGCGGGCGGCGGCCTCGACCTCCTGCTGCCCACCGGCTGGGACTATGCGACGCAGACCGTGTCGGCGGCGACCGCGCAGCGGCTGTCGCTGGCGCCCACCGGCCGCGAACTCGACGCCGAGCTGCGCTATGCGGTCGCACTCGCGGGCGGCCAGCTCGCCACGAACCTGTACTGGCGGCGCGATCCGGGCAACTGGGCCAGCCTCCCCACCGACCGGGGCGCCGCGCTCCGCTGGTCGCGCGGGTTCTGACCCGACGCGCTCAGTCGGTCGGGTCCTCCGGCTCCGGCCGGGGCGGATGCAGCCGCAGGCGGTGGATGCGCCGCTCGTCCGCGTCGATCACCTCCAGCTTCCAGCCCGACGGATGCAGCACGCATTCGCCGCGCGCCGGCACGTGGCCGGCGAGCAGCGCGGTGAGCCCGCCCAGCGTGTCCACATCGCCCCGCGCCTCTGCCAGTCGCGGGTCGATCAACTCGCCCGCGTCCTCCAGCTCGGCGCGCGCGTCCGCCTCCCACGCGCCGCCGTCGAGCGGGATCAGCAGCTGCGCGGGCGCGTCGTCATGCTCGTCCTCGATCTCGCCGACGATCTCCTCGATCAGGTCCTCGATCGTGACCAGCCCCTCCGTGCCGCTATATTCGTCGAGCACGATCGCCAGGTGGACGCGGCTCGACCGCATGTCGGCGAGCACGTCCAGCGCGCCGCGCGCCATCGGCACGTACAGCGGCTCGCGCACCAGCCCGGCGATGGTGGCGGGGTGCTCGGCGCCGGTCGCCAGGATCGCGAACACGTCCTTGATGTGGATCATGCCGATGATCGTGTCGAGCGCGCCGCGATAGACGGGCAGCCGGCTGTGCCCGGCGTCCGCGAACAGCCGCACCAGCTCGGCGAAGCTGGTCCCCTCCTCCACCGCGGTGATGTCCGCGCGCGGCACGCCGACATCGCCCGCGTCGCGCTCGCCGAAATGCAGGAGGTTGCGCACCATCTCGCGTTCCAGCGGCGACAGGTCGCCGGCGTCGTCGGGGGCGGGATCGTCCTCGTGCCGGTCGATCGCTCCTTCCAGCTGCTCGCGCAGCGAGTCCTCGGCCGGCGCCCCGAAGATCAGGCGCCGCAACCCGCGCCAGATCCCCGCCTCGTCGCTACTTCGATCCTCGGGCACGTCCTCAGTCATCCTCCCGGACGAGGTATGGATCGGCGATCCCCAGCCGTGCGAGCACGTCGCGCTCGACCTGCTCCATGGCGTCCGCCTCCCCGTCCCCCTGGTGATCATGGCCTAGCAGATGCAGGACCCCATGCACCACCAGATGCGACACGTGATCGGCGAGCGGGACGCCCTTGTCGTCCGCCTCGCGCGCGCAGGTCTCGTACGCCAGCACCAGATCGCCCAGCAGCACCTCGCCATCGTCGGTGTTCTGGGTGACGGTGTCGAGCAGGTCGGGCTGGATCATCGGGAAGGACAGGATGTTGGTGGCCGCGTCCTTGCCCCGATATTGCCGGTTGAGCTGGTTGACCTCGGCATCGGTGGTGAGCCGCACGCTGACCTCCACCAGCGCCGGCGAGGTCGCCAGCTCCCCCTGCGCCGTCGCCTCGACCGCGCCGCGCGCGGCGGCGGCGGCGAGCGCGTCCCACCCGCCCTCGGGCCAGGGATCCTCGCGGGAGAGCTCGATCTGGATCACGGCAGGGTCGCGTCCCTCACGTCGGTATGGATGAAGTCCTGGCCCTTGAACAACAGCACGTCCGCCTGTGTCTTCGCGCCAGCGAAGAGGATCACAGCTCGTCGTTCAGCCAGTCGTAGAACCGCTTGTCGGTAGCCAGCCCGTTGGGCAGCGGCATCGGGTGCTCGTCCCAGAACTTCTGAAGTTTCTCGGACACGCGCCCGCGAAGCTGGTGCCGCTGCACGTGATCATCGATCGCCGCCCTGATAATGTCCTGCATCGGCGTGCCGCGCTCGTCAGCCAGGCGCGCGATCTTCCTGACGACCTCCTGATCCTCGATCAGGAACGGAGCGTCGAGCGCCTGTTGCTCGGCGCGGGTGAGCGGATTCATCGGCGCGTTCATGACGCGCCCTCATACGCCTCGACGATCCGCCCCACAATCGGATGCCGCACCACGTCGCCGGCGGCGAAGCGCGCCATCGCGATGCCCTCGACGCCGTCGAGCCGCCGCGTCGCGTCCGCCAGCCCGCTTGCGTTGACGCCGCCGGGCAGGTCGGTCTGGTTCGGGTCGCCGCAGATCACCATGCGGCTGTTCTGGCCGAAGCGGGTGAGGAACATCTTCATCTGCGCGGGCGTGGTGTTCTGCGCCTCGTCGAGGATGACGAAGGCGTCGGCGAGCGTGCGGCCGCGCATGAAGGCGATCGGCGCGATCTCGATCTCGCCCGACGCGATCCGCCGCTCCACCTGCTCGGCCGGCAGGCAATCGTACAGCGCGTCGTAGATCGGGCGCAGATACGGATCGACCTTTTCCTTCATGTCGCCGGGCAGGAAGCCCAGCCGCTCGCCGGCCTCCACCGCCGGGCGCGACAGGATCAGCCGCTGGACCGAGCCGGTGATCAGCTGCTGCACCGCCTGCGCCACCGCGACATAGGTCTTGCCTGTGCCCGCCGGGCCCAGCGCGAAGATCATGTCGTAACTGCCCAGTGCGCGCATGTAATGCGCCTGCGCCGGGGTGCGCGGCACGATCGTCTTCTTGCGCGTGCGGATCATCACCGACGGCGCGGGCGTGCCGGTATCGGCGCGGATGATGCCGTCCAGATGCGGCTCGGCCGCCATCGCGATCGCCGCGTCGACCAGCCCCGTGTCCACCTCCTCGCCTCGGCCGACGCGCCCGTACAGGTCGTGCAGCACGTCGCGGGCGGCGGCCACCTGCTCCGCCGCGCCCTCCAGCCCCACTCGGTTGCCGCGCGCGGTGATGTACACGCCCAGCCGGTTCTCCAGCGCCACCAGATTCTGGTCGTATTGCCCGAACAGCCGCACCAGCAGTTGCGGCCGATCAAAGGTGAGTTCGGCGCGGGAGCGGTCGCCGGACTGGGCGGGAACGGGCTTGCGGCTCATGCAATCCTTTCGTGGGCGGCGCGGAAAGTCACGCCCGTGCGGGCGATCCGTGACCTTCCAAACGGCAGGTCGCGTCTGGCGTGGCGGTTTTCAACGGCGCGGGACGAGTCGTGGATCATCGCGGCGCGATTGTGCGCGCTCCCGGCCAGGTAGGACAGCCCCGCCCTCTCACCCCGTGCCCCGGTCGCGTCACGCGACCTGCGTCTTCACCCAGCGCCAGAACGGATCGTCCGACGCCCTGCTTCCATAAAGGCGGGCACCGGCAAAACTCACTCTTTTGTCAGTCCCAGGACGTTTTTTAGTGTTTGAGCACTGAGCGAGGGGCGTCCTTGATATTTCGGGCCAACCACACCCGCAATGTCTAGGGTACGATGAAACTTGGTCTTGCTGCTATTTCGAAGACGCTCATTGTGAACAATCGCCATGCCAATCATATGTGACTCGACGCGTTCGATCTGAGTTGCCGAACGCTGCGACCATTTGCAAAAGCCACCTCTATTTTCCTCAATTCTAGCAACTAAGTGGAGATACTCGCGACCGTATCGTTCGTCTGTCGCCGCGTAATAATGTGCTAACTTACGCCCTTGAAGCACCTCACCGTAGAAGCCTTTCTCGCTGCAAGTTTTGCCGACGTACCACGGCGTGAAATGATTGCCGTGCTTGAGCGAGAACACGTAGACGCCGTTTGCGGCTGACAACCCGGGATGCCGCTTGTCTATGGCGGCCCAGAAGTCACGTCGCCAATAGCGTAACTCACTCCGCAGAGTCTCTCGGAGATCGAACGGCCCATACGGTTCAAAATACATTCGCAAGCAACCCCATCCGTTCGGCGCCGCCCAGCGACACCGGCCCGGCCTGCACCAGCGCCACCTCGACCAGGTCGCCGATCCGCGCGGCCGTGTCGAGGTGCACCGATTGCAGCCAGGGCGACTTGCCCAGCATCTGCCCCGGCCGCTTGCCCGGCCGCTCGATCAGCACCGCGCAGGTCCGACCGACGCTCGCTCGGTTGAAGGAAAGCTGGTCGCGGCCCAGCGCCGCCTGCAGGCGCTGCAGCCGCTCGTCCATCACCGCCGGCGCGACCTGATCCGGCAGCGTCGCGGCCGGGGTGCCCGGGCGCGGGCTGTACTTGAACGAAAAGGCCTGCGCGTAGCCGACCTGGGCGACGAGGCTCAGCGTCTCCGCGAACTCCGCCTCCGTCTCACCCGGGAAGCCGACGATGAAGTCCCCCGACAGCGCGATATCGGGCCGCGCCGCGCGGACCCGCTCGATCAGGCGCACGTAGGAGTCGCGCGTGTGCGAGCGGTTCATCGCGCGGAGCACCCGGTCGCTCCCGGCCTGTACGGGCAGGTGCAGGAACGGCATCAGGCTCGCGACGTCGCGGTGGGCGTCGATCAGCGCCTGCGTCAGGTCGTTGGGATGGCTGGTCGTGTAACGGATGCGCGCCAGCCCCGGCACACGGTCGAGCGCGCGGATCAGGTCGTGCAGCCCCTGCTCCCCGTCGCTCCAGGCGTTGACGTTCTGTCCCAGCAGCGTGATCTCGCGCGCGCCCGCGTCGACCAGTGCGCGCGCCTCGTCGACGATCGCGGCGAACGGCCGGCTGATCTCGGCGCCGCGCGTGTAGGGCACGACGCAATAGGTGCAGAATTTGTCGCACCCCTCCTGCACCGTCAGGAAGGCGCTCGGCCCCACCCGCCGCCGCGCCGGCAGCGCACCGAACTTGGACAGGGCCGGCATCGCCGTGTCGAGCGCCGCCGCGCCCGCCGCCGCGCCGCGCACCAGCGC
>NZ_CAHJWX010000196.1 GCF_903643065.1 Sphingomonas bacterium
CGTCGACCTCATCCGCCGTCGCGTCGACCGCCTGGCCGAGCACCTGCCCGGTGCCGGGCTCCAGCACGTCGAACGGCGCGCCCGCGCCCGCCACCGCCCGGCCATCGATATAATGGCCCAGCGGCGAGGGCAGGTCGGCTAGCGTGGACAGCGCGGCGTCGCGACGTGAGGGCATTGTTCGTCTCCCGGATCGAGAGATAGTTACCGTGTTAATTTATTTGGCGCCAGTCATTGACAGATTATCATGTTAACTAGATAGCCGGCGCGGGAGATGTGATGATCGGCGGCACCGCCTATGGCGTGATATTGAACGACCAGGTCGAGCGGGACGCGCTCGAACCGGCGTTCCACGCGCCTCCCTATGACGCGCCGCCGCGCGCGCCGGTGCTGTATGTCAAGCCGCGGCCCTGCCTCTCCGTCGACGGCGCCGCCGTGCCCGTGCCCGCCGAACTGGCGGCGGTGACGGTCGCGGCGACGATCGGGCTACTGTTCGGCGATCACGGTGCCGCCGCCGCCTGCCTCGCGCTCGACGTGAGCGAGCCGCATCGCAGCTATTTCCGGCCGGCGATCCGCGAACGGTGTCGCGACGGCTTCCTGCCGCTCGGCGCGTTCGCCGCGGTGCCGGCCGATCTGGACCAGCCGATCGTCACCCGGATCAACGGCGTCGTGGCGCACCGCTGGTCGCTGGCGCGGCTGGTGCGCCCGGTCGCGCGACTGGTCGCCGACATCGCCGCCTTTATGACGCTGGCGCCGGGCGACCTGCTGCTCGTCGGCCTCGCCGGCGACGCCCCGGTCGCGAAAGTCGGCGATACAGTGGAGGTGGCGATGCCGGGCTTCGAATTGCTGCGGACGCGGCTGACGGCGGAACCCGCATGAAGCGCGCGCGCCTTTCCCACGATGGCCAGCCGCGCTGGGGCACGCTGGTCGACGGCGACGCGGCCGTCCGGCTCGATGACGGCGCGCTGGTCGGGGTCGATGACGCGGCGTGGCTGCCGCCGGCGGAGCCGGGCGCGACGGTGTTCGCGCTGGGGCTCAACTATGCCGATCATTCGGCCGAGCTGGGGTTCACGCCCCCGGCGACGCCGCTGGTGTTCCTCAAGGGCCATACCGCGCTGGCGGGGCACGGCACGCCGACGCCGCGCCCCGCTGACGCGAACCGGATGCACCCGGAATGCGAGCTGGTCGCGGTGATCGGCCGCACCGCGCGCCGCGTCGCGCGCGCCGACGCGCTGGATCACGTCGCCGGCTACACGGTCGCCAACGACTATGCGATCCGCGAATATCTCGAGAATTACTACCGGCCCAACCTGCCGGTGAAGAACCGCGCGGCGACGACGCCGCTGGGGCCGTGGATCGTCGACGCCGCCGACGTGCCCGATCCGCGAACGCTGAGGCTGTCGACGGCGGTGAACGGCGTGACGGTTCAGGACGGCACGACCGCCGACATGGTGTTCGACGTCGCCGCGCTGATCGAATATCTGTCCGGCTTCATGACGCTGCGCCCGGGCGACCTGATCCTGACCGGGACGCCGCATGGCGTCCACTTCGTCGCGCCGGGCGACACCGTCGCCTGCGAGATCGAGGGCGTCGGCCGGCTGGTCAATACGCTGGTCGCGGCATGAGCCTGTACGCGCTCAGCAAGCTCCTGTTCGAGCTCAACCGCGATGAGGAGCGCAAGGCGCGCTTCGCCGTCGATCCGGCCGCCGCGATCGCCGGCTACGCGCTGACCGACGAGGAGCGCCACGCCGTGCTCGCCCCCGATATCGGCCTGCTCTACGTGCTGGGCGTCAACGGCCAGATCCTGATGCACTATGCGGCGTTGCGCGGCGTCGAATGGTCCGATTACCTGCAGCGCATGCGCGACGGCGTGCGCGATCACGGGCCGGTGCGCGCCGGCATCTACGCGATGACGACCGGCATGGATGAAAAGGTGGCGGGAGCATGACCCTGGTCTTCGCGGGCGTGTGCAGTCACGCGCCCGGCATCACCGGCCGCGCCGATCGCGCGCCGCCCGAGCAACGCGACGCCTTCTACACGGCGCTGGGCGACCTGCGCGCGGCGCTGCACGCGACCCGGCCCGACGCGCTGATCGTGATTGCGGCCGAGCATTTCGCCAATTTCTTCATGAACAACATGCCCGCCTATTCGGTCGGCATGGCCGACGGCTATACCGGCCCGATCGAGGACGCCGCCTGGCTGGGCATCCCGCCGCGCGACGTGCGCGGCGACGGCGAGCTGTCGCGCCGGCTGATCGCGGAGATGATGACCACCGTCGATGTCGGATACAGCGAGGAATGGCGGTTCGATCACGGCATCATGGTGCCGCTCCACTTCCTCGATCCCGACAACGCGCTGACGATCATTCCCGCCAACATCAACTGCCAGGGCCCGCCGCTCACCCCGCTGCATCGCGCCTGGGCGTTCGGCGAGGCGATCCGCCGCGCCGCCGACAGCGTCGACGAGCGGATCGCGGTGGTCGGCACGGGCGGCATCTCGCACTGGCCCGCGACGCCCGACAGCGGCCGGATCAACGAGGCGTGGGATCGCGACTTCCTCGCCAGGCTGACCGCCGGCGACCGCGACGCGATGCTGGCCTATACCGACGCGGAGATCTACCGCGACGCCGGCCAGGGCGGGTTCGAGATCCGCACCTTCCTCGCCGCCGCCGCCGCCGGCGGGGGGCGGGGCGAACTGCTCTATTATGCGCCCATCCCGATCTTCGCGGTCGGCTGCACCGTCGCGACGCTGGAGATCGCCTGATGGCGCACGCGACGGTCGAATGGACCGACAATCTGGACGGCGCCTTTGACCTGCGCGCGCTGCTCCGCCTGATCGCGACCGAGATGCGCGAGCGGTCCGGCGGCGCCTTCCCGGTCGGCGGCATCCGCGTGCGCGCGATCCGGCTGACCGACTATGTCATCGCCGACGATGCCGGCCCTGACGACGCCTTCATCAACATCGACGTCACCATGGGGGTCGGCCGGTCCGAGGCGTTCCGACGCGGCTTCTTCGATGCGCTGTTTACGCGCGTGCGCGACCTGCTGGGCGACCTGTTCGCGCGGCGGCCGCTGGCGCTGTCGCTCTATGTCGCGGAGGCCGAGGGGTGGAAGCACAACACCATCCACGCCCGGCTCGCGCGGGACCGGCCATGACGCTCGCTCCCGACACGATCGCCGCGATCGCCGACCGGCTCGGCCGGGCGGAGGCGACGCGCACCCAGATCGGCCAGGTGTCGCTCGCCCATCCCGACATGACGATCGAGGACGCCTATGCCGTCCAGCGCGCCTGGACCGGCGCCAAGATCGCCGCCGGCGCCCGGCCGATCGGCCACAAGATCGGCCTCACCAGCCGCGCGATGCAGCGCTCGTCGAACATCAGCGAACCCGATTACGGGCTGCTGCTCGACGACATGCTGTTCCCGGACGGACAGGACATCCCGACGGACCATTTCATCGTCCCGCGCGTCGAGGTGGAGCTGGCCTTCCGCCTGAAGTCGCCGCTCGCGGGGCCGGGCAGGACGATCTTCGACGTGCTCGACGCCACCGACTATATCGTGCCCGCGATCGAGATCATCGACGCCCGCATCGAGCCGGTCGACGCCGCGACCGGCGCGACGCGCAAGGTGTTCGACACCGTGTCCGACAATGCCGCCAATGCCGGGCTGGTGCTGGGCGGGCGACCGGTACGGCCGATGGACGTCGACCTGCGCTGGGTTTCCGCGCTGCTGTACCGCAACGGCGTGATCGAGGATTCGGGCGTCGCCGCCGCCGTGCTCGGCCACCCCGCGCACGGGCCCGCCTGGCTCGCCAACAAGCTCGCCCCGCATGGCGAGCGGCTGGACGCCGGCGAGATCATCCTGGGCGGCAGCTTCACCGCGCCGGTGGCGGCGCGGCCGGGCGACACGTTCCACGTCGATTATGGCCCGCTGGGCGCGATCTCGGTGCGCTTCGCGTGAATGCCTTCGTCGCGCGGCTGGCGCAGGGCCGGCCGCTGCTCGGGCTGTGGCAGGCGCTGGCGACCCCCTATACCGCGGAGATCTGCGCGGGCGCCGGCTATGACTGGCTGCTGTTCGACGGCGAGCACGCGCCGAACACATTGCAGACGCTGCTGGCGCAGTTGCAGGCGGTGGCGGCGCATCCCGTGCTGCCGATCGCGCGGCCGCCGGTCGGCGAGCCGGCGATCATCAAGCAATATCTCGACATCGGCTTCCCTACCCTGCTCGTGCCGATGGTCGACGACGCGCGCCAGGCCGCGCAGATCGTCGCGGCGACCCGCTTTCCGCCACGCGGCATCCGCGGCGTCGCGAGCGCGACCAGCCGCGCGTCGGGCTTCGGCGCGGACGCACGCTACCTGGCCACCGCGCACGAACGCACCGCGCTGATCGCGCAGATCGAGAGCCGCGCCGGCCTCGCGGCGGTGGCCGACATCGCGGCGGTGGACGGGGTCGACGCGCTGTTCATCGGCCCGGCGGATCTCGCCGCCTCGCTCGGTCATCTCGGCGAGCCGCGCCATCGGGAGGTTCAGGACGCGATCGACACCGCTTTCGCCGCGATCCGCGCGGCGGGCAAGCCGGCCGGCATCTTCGCGCTCGACGCCGCCGACGCGCGCGCCCGGATCGTGCAGGGCTTTGCCTTCGTGTCGGTGGGCACCGATATCGGCGTGCTGGCGAACGGCGCGCGGGCGTTGCGCGCCGCCTGCCTAGGCTGAGGCGCGCGGCCGGATGCGGCCGATCCCCATCCGCGCTAGCTCGCGATGCCGGTCGATCAGCTGGTGCTTGAGCGCGCCCGCGACGTGCAGGCCGAACAGCAGCAGCAGCGCCCAGCCGCCCAGGAAATGTACCCGCTCGATGCGGCCGTGCAGCGCGCCCTGCTCCGCCATTCCGGCCGGGTAGCGGCCGATCTCGTTGATCGGCTTGATCAGCGGCAGGGTGAACAGGAACCAGATCGGCGGCCCGCCGGTGGCACGCGGCGGCTCGTGCCGCGCGGCCTGCTGCGCGGCGGCGATCGCGG
>NZ_CAHJWX010000197.1 GCF_903643065.1 Sphingomonas bacterium
AGCGGCCCCGCCGCGGCCAGCGCGGCGATCGCCCGGTTGTTGGCGAAGGCGAAGCCGCCATTGACGTCCAGCGGCAGGACGGTGGCCCAATCGTCCCATCCCCGCGCCGCGACGCCCGCCGCGATCCGCCCCGCGGAGTCATCCGCCGAGCCGCCGTCGACGACGATCGCGCGCAGGCCCGGAAACCGCGCGCGCGCCGGCAGCAACGACGCGACGCATTGGAGGGTCAGGTCCGGCGTGCGATAATTGACGATGATGACGGCGAGGTCCTGCACGCCCCGATCAATCGCGCGCCCACCGGCACGTGTCCAGCCGCTTTCGCGCCGCCCGGATCCGGCTCGCGGGGCCGCCGGACGGTCTGCAGCCGCATGGCGCGACGGCCGGTCGCTTGCCGAAGTCGGACGCGCTTGCTAGCGGCCGCTGGCGGAGGCGCGGTCCGCGGACGTCGGGGCTTGGCGTGATCGTCGGTTATTTCACCAATCAATATCCCAAGGTCAGCCACACCTTCATCCGCCGCGAAATCGCCGCGCTGGAGGAACACGGCGTCACCGTCCCCCGCTGGGCATTGCGCGGCTGGGACGCGGTGGTCGCCGACCCGCTCGACGCGGCCGAGCTGCGGCGCACCCGCTACCTGCTCCAGCGCGGCTTCGTTCCGCTGCTGGGCGCCGCGTTACGCGCGCTGATCCGATCGCCGCGACGGTGGGTGGGCGGCCTGCGCCTGACCTGGCGCATGATGCATCGTTCGGAGCGGTCCGCCGCGAAACACCTGGTGACCTTTCTGGAGGCGGCGCTGCTCGCGCGTGAGATGCGCGACGCGCGCGTCGACCATCTCCATGTCCATTTCGGCACCAACGCGGCCGAGGTCGGCATGATCGCGAGCGCGCTGTCGGGCATCCCGTACAGCTTCACGGTCCATGGGCCGGGCGAGTTCGATGCGCCGCTCGCGCTCAAGCTCGGGCTGAAGATCGAGCGCGCGAGCTTTGTGGTCGCGATCACCGATTTCTGCGCCAGCCAGCTGTTCCGCTGGAGCGCGCCCGGCGACCGGGGCAAGATCCATGTCGTCCATTGCGGCCTGTCGCGCGACTTCCTGGACGCGGAGCCGACCGCTCCGGTCGCGGCGGCGCGGTTTGTCAATGTCGGCCGGCTCTGTCCCGAAAAGGCGCAATATCTGCTGGTCGCCGCGGTCGCGCAGCTGAAGGCGGCGGGCACGCCCGTGCGGTTGACGCTGGTCGGCGACGGCGATTCCAGGGCCGAGGTGGACGCGGAGATCGCGCGGCTCGGCCTGGCGGACGATGTCACCGTCACGGGCTGGGCGGATGAGGCGCGGGTGCGCGCCGAGCTGGTGGCGGCGCGCGCGATGGTCATGCCGAGCTTTGCCGAGGGCCTGCCGATCGTCGTCATGGAGGCGTTCGCGCTGGGCCGGCCGGTGCTCGCGGCCAACGTCGCGGCGATGAGCGAGCTGGTGGAGACGGGCGAGACCGGCTGGCTCCATTCCCCCGGCTCGGTCGGCGCGGTGGTCGATGCGATGGCGGCGTGCATGGCGGCGACACCCGAGGAGTGCGGGCGGATGGGACAGGCCGGGCGCGCGCGCGTGCGGGCGCGGCACGACGCCGGGCACGAGGCGGGTAAGCTGCTCGCGCTCATCGCCGCCAGTCTGGGCGAGGACCGCCATGCCGCTGCTTGACGGGCTGTTGCTCGTGATCGCGCTGGTTCCCCTGCCGGCGACGCTGATGCTGGCGATCGAGATCGTCGCAGGCCTGACCAACTCGCCCGCGCCGGCGGCGGCTGTCGGCGAGGCGCCGCCCTTCACCGTGATCGTGCCCGCCCATGACGAGGAGACGGGCATCGCGCGCACCGTCGCCTCGCTGCTGGCGGACATGCGCGACGGCGATCGGCTGCTGGTCGTCGCGGACAATTGCACGGATGCCACGGCCGCCGTCGCCGCGCGCGCCGGCGCGGAGGTGGTCGAACGGCACGATCCCACGCGGCGCGGCAAGGGCTATGCGCTGGAACACGGCCTCGCGCAGCCGGACGTGGCAGCCACCGACGTGACGCTGATCGTCGACGCGGATTGCCTGGTCGCACCGGGCGCGCTTCCGGCGCTGGCCGCGGTTGCTGCACGGACGGGTCGGCCGGTCCAGGCCGATTACCGCCTCGTCGCGCCGGATGGCGCCGGGCCGGCGACGCGGTTCCGGGCCTTCGCGATCCGCATCAAGAACCACCTGCGGCTGGCGGGCGCCGCCCGACTGGGCGTGCCGTGCGTGCTCACCGGCAGCGGGATGGCGTTCCCGCGCGCGCTGCTCGGCGGCGCCGCGATCGGATCGGGCGAGATCGTCGAGGATCTGCTGCTGTCGGTCGATCTCGCCCTGACCGGGCATCCCGCGGCGTTCTGCCCGGCGGCGCGGGTCACCAGTCCGCTCCCGCTGGACCGGCGGGCGGCCGCGACGCAGCAGCAGCGCTGGGAGGCGGGCTTCGTGTCGATCGCCAGGCGCTTCGTCGGCCGGCTGCTGCTCGCCGGGCTGACGCGGCGGCGCCCAGGGCTGGCGCTGATGGGGCTCGATCTCGCCGTGCCGCCGCTCAGCCTGCTCGCCGCGATGCTGGCGGGCGGGCTGGTGCTCACGCTGGCGGCGCTGTTCGGGGGCGCCTCCGGGCTTCCCGCGCTGTTGCTCGCGCTGGAGGTCGCGTTGTTCGTCGGCACGGTCTTCGCGGCTTGGCGCACCTGCGGGCGGGACCTCCTGTCCCCGGCGGAACTGCTGCTGCTGCCGTTGCGGGTCGTGGCCAAGCTACCCTTCTACTTGCGGCTGGGTCGCGCGCGTGACCGGGGTTGGGTGCGCACCGCCCGGGACGAGACGGCGGAGCGGCGGGAGACGTGAGCGCGTCCCCGATCGCCTCGCCCGGCCGCGCGATCGGGCCGGTGGATGTCACCGCGATGACCCGTGACGAGGCCGTGTCGACCGTCCTGGATGCGATCGATCGCGGCGGCTCGGCGCTGTTCGCCTTCGCCAATGCCCATACGATCAACCTCGCCCGACGCGACGCGGCGTTGCGGCGCGCGCTGGCGGAGATGACGGTGTTCAACGACGGGATCGGGCTGGAACTGGCCAGCCGGATGATCCATGGCCGGGGCTTCTCCGCCAATCTCAACGGCACCGATCTCACGCCGGCGCTGCTGGCCGCGTTGCGCGCACCGACGCCGGTGTTCCTGCTCGGCAGCCCGCCCGGCGTCGCGGAGCGCGCCGCCGCCGCGCTGTCCGGCCGATATCCACATTGCCGGGTGGTCGGCACGCATCACGGGTTCTTCGCGACGGACGAGGCGGCGGCGGTGACGCGCCGGATCGCGACGAGCGGTGCGACGCTGGTGCTGGTCGGCATGGGCCAGCCGCAGCAGGAGCGCTGGGCGGTGGACCATGGCACGTCGCTGCCCGCCACGATCTGCTGCATCGGCGCGTTCCTGGATTTCGCGGCGGGCGTCGTGTCGCGCGCGCCCGGCTGGGTGCAGGCCGCCAGGCTCGAATGGGCGTTCCGCCTGGCGGCCGAACCGCGCCGCCTCGCGCGGCGCTACCTGGTCGGCAACGCGACGTTCATGGCGGCGATGACGGCGGTGGCGATCCGGCGCCGGATCGGCGGGCGCCCCGACTGATTGTAGTGCGCTGACCAAGCACGCGGGACACGGACACATGGAAGGTTTGCCCATAAACTGGCTGGCGGAGGTGAGACCGGCCTGTTTCCAGCAGCCGTGCGGCATGACGGTAATGACGTCGTCGTCGGAGGCGCGGCGATAGGTGCATGCGCGCTTCGCGAGACGCTGGTCGCCGTGGCGGCGGCGCTCGCCGGCGCACGGAAGCCGTGGTGGGTGATCGCCGGGGCCGCCTGCGCGCTCCATGGCGCTGCGGACGAAATAGCCGATGTCGACGTGCTGCTCGACGAAGGCGATGCGATGCGCCTGCTGCCGCCACTCGGCCTGTCGCCAGCGCCCGGCGAACCACATCCACGCTTCCGATCGGTCCTGTTCGCGACCTGGCGGGACCTGCCGATACCCGTCGAGTTCATCGCTGGCTTCGCGATCGCGACGACCACCGGTTGGCACGACGTGCGTCCGGTCACGCGCGAGCGACACCGGATTGGTAACGCGATCGTGTTCACGCCCGCGCGCGCCGAACTGGCGGCGATGCTGACGCTGTCCGGCCGCCCGGGCGATCTCGCCCGGGCGCGCCGGCTGCTGGCGTGACCTTATTTGGTCGACACGGTCGTGCTGTGGTCGCCGTTCGAGCTGACGGTGGTCTTCTGCACCGTCTTGTGCGTCACCGTCTTGCGACCGACCTTGACCCCCAGGATCTTCTTGGGGCGACGCGTCCTGGTCTTGGTGACGTGGGTGACCTTGCGGCTGTGCGTGACGACGCCGTCGTGCTGGTCGGTGTCGTGGCTGACCTCGGTCTTGGTGGTCGTCTGGACGGGCGCGGGCGCGATCGCCGGCGCGGCGAGCAGCATCAGGGGTGCGAGCAGGATCATTTGGGGCCTTTCCGATGATTGGACTGACTTCAACCCCCATCGCGCGGATCGGTTCACCATGCATGTGACCAGCGCTCGCGACCGGCGCTGGCGACCGGCACGCGTGACAGGCCGGCGCGGGCGCGTCAGGAGGCGGCGATGGACGCGCCCGACCTCACGCTGCCGGTGGTCGACCTTGCCCGCGCGCTGATCGGCGTCACGCTGCTGGTGGACGGCGTCGGCGGGGTCGTCGTCGAGACGGAAGCCTATCATGCCGGCGATCCGGCCGCGCACAGCTTCGCCGGCCCCACCGCGCGCAACGCGGCGATGTGGGGACCGGCCGGGCACGCCTATGTGTACCGCAGCCATGGGCTGCACTGGTGCTTCAACCTGGTCGGTGGCGCGGAGCCGGGCGCCGCGGTGCTGGTCCGCGCGCTCGCGCCGACGCACGGGGTGGACGCGATGCGCACGCGGCGGGGAGACGTCGCCCTCAACGTCACC
The DNA here is from genome assembly GCF_903643065.1 of Sphingomonas bacterium. Lineage (GTDB taxonomy): Bacteria > Pseudomonadota > Alphaproteobacteria > Sphingomonadales > Sphingomonadaceae > Sphingomonas. Next base: position 4,990 of record NZ_CAHJWX010000197.1, read on the forward strand.
GCGAGCGAT
>NZ_CAHJWX010000198.1 GCF_903643065.1 Sphingomonas bacterium
GACGAGATCAGGCGCTTCCCCGCGCTGCTCGTGTTCGCGATTGGCGGGGTGGCCTATGATACGGCCGCCAAGGACCGGTTCCACACGGACGGCCGCAGGGCGCTGCGGCTGCTGGCGCAGGCCCTGGGCCTTGCTCCCGACGCCCACTCCGTCTCGTCGTGGATGGGCGACGCCTCGGAGTCCGGGGCCGTGACGTTGGCGAGCGACACCTTGTCGGTGACGCTCCGGGTAGGTGGTCGCTACGGAGGCCGCGAACTGGTCTATCGCGTGATCCGGGACGGCGTGGAGCAGCCTCCCCGCTTCGCCACCATCCACACCCTGCTCGACCCGCGGCGGTTCGCCGACCGGCTGCGGCGCGAGCTCGTGCTGGAGCGCGCGGGGGCAACGCCGGCGCAGAAGCTGCTCACGGCCTGACCGCCGTCGTCCCCCCTTCGGCGATCGCTGTTGGGCGTCGCTTCGATCCTCGATCGCTGGTAGATTTCGATCACTGGAGGCCTGCAATGAGCCGTCATGTCTTTCCTGGGCACACCGGCGCGACGTCGGTCGCGCTTGGATGGGATCGCCCATTGAACTCGTTCTTCGTCCAGGTCTTCCGCCCCGACCCCGGTGCGGAGGGCGAGGAGACGAGCTTCATCTGGAAGGGCACCGCGCCCGGCGAGCTTCCTAGCCCCGCCGCGGCGATCGAGATCGCCCGCCCGTGGGCGAACCTCCCCGACGACATCGCCCGCACGCTGGAGCTCGACCGCCTGAAGACCAGCGCGACGGGCGACGGCGTCGCCCAGGTCGCGACCAAGCGCTGGGTCCAGCGCGACCGGGACTAGGAGGCGAGGGGGCAGAGGAAGGCGATCCGTTCCGGATCGTCGGAGATCCCCATGCCCACCATCATCGACCTCGGCGGTGCGCCCGCCGAGGCGGAGTGCGCCCAGCTCGGCCACACGACCGGCTTCGCCGCGGTGAACAGCTTCGAGGTCGAGGTCTACCGGCTCGCGATCGTCGCGCGCTTCGGCCCCCCGCCCGAGGGCTGCAGGCTCGCCGAGCTGGCGAACCATCACGACTTCGGCACCTACCGGACGCTGACCCTCCGGGTCGCCGACGACGCCGGCCCGGAGGCGCTGGCCTACGCCGACCTGGTCGAGCCGGGCCTCGGCACATGGTTGGAGGCCGGGTTCACCCCGCCGGTGACCTACTCGGGCGAGACAGCGATCATCCCGCGCAAGGATCTGGTCGAGATCGTGATCGGCGCGCTCCAGACGTGCCGGCCCGACGCTCACGGCCGGTTCCCGTTGCCCGACTTCGAGGCGATCCACGGCAACCTTTCCCGCGCCTTCCCGCAAATAGCGGAAGCCGCCCGCGCGCGCATGTCCGCCGTGCCGTCGTCGCCTAACTCAACGGTGGTCGAGTGACTGGGGCGGCCGCCCGCCTCGCCGATGCGAACGATTTCGCCCCCGGCGACGCCGCGACCTGGGTCGCCCGAGGCCGCAGCCCCGAACACGCCGAGGCGCTCGCCAAGGCCTGGCGAGACTTCCCCGATCTACCGGCTGACCGCCCGCTCGACGAGCGCATGACACGGACGCGGGAGCGCGTCGTCGCCATACGGCCCGTACACGACGCCATCGCGGCCGACGGCGAGGCCAAGCGCCGGGCGCGCAATTTCGCCTTTATGGAAGGCAAGGCGCAGGCCGGCACGATCAGCGATCGTGACCTCGCGATCCTGCATGGCCGCGATCGCCACGGCTACGGCTGGGACGACGCGGTGCGCTACGCCGGCGGGTGGTACGCGGCACACGCCGGCTGGGCCTACGATCCCCGCCCGCACCTCACCTCACGCCACGGCCGGGATGCCGGCAGGGAGGCCTATGACCGCGGCTTCGCCGATGGCGGGGGCGCGCCTGCCGACCTGTTCGACGTCGCGCGCCGTCAGATCGAGGCGAGCACGCGCGCGAGCAACCACCCGGTCCCGGCGCCGCCGGCGCGACCGGCACGCCCCCTGCCCAGCAGTTGGCCCCTGCCGACCGACCAGCCGCGCCCGAGCCGCTGGTCGCGACGCTTGCTGATCCTCTCCCAAGGCGAGGCACGGGGCTGGCCTACCCGTGCGAGACAGCCGTCGCCGGGGCCGATGGAGCTCCTTGCCGGCCTCCCGGACGCGGCCGGCATGACCATCGTCATGCTGATCGCCGAGCGCGGCTTCGTCGATGCGAGGACCACGGAGTTCACGACGTCGGAGCCCGCCGCTGGCTGGGCCGATCGCCTGATCGCGTTGCCGTCGCTGGCAGCATCGCTCCGGTCCCTCATCGATGGGCGCGACTTCGACGACATCCTGGTCACCGCGCAAGGCGACTACCTGCGCGTCGTGGACGCGGCGTCGAGCGTCCTGCCGCTGTGCCGGACCATGGAGCGGACGCGCAACACGCCCCTGCAGCAGCGCGCCCACTTCCGCACCTGGGTCGAGCGAGGCCGGTCGGGTGATGGCAACCGCGGCGCCGGCCACATCCGCTGGAGCAAGCTGGCCAAGGGCCTCTCGGGCAAGCTCGGCGAGTTCACCGCTCGCGTTGGATCGTCCCGACCGGGGCATGGCCACAGCATCCTGATCGAGCTGGCGGACGGTGTGCCGGCCTTCGGCTTCGTAGCGGCCGACGGCCGACCGCTCAATCCCGAGATCGTCATCGGCAACAAGGCGACCATGCGCCAGCACATGGCACTCGCGTTGCGCAGCTTCACCGGCGCGACCCGCACTTGAGGACCAAGAGACTTCGGTTGCGTAGAATATACTTCCATCTCCTCAAACACCGCGATCTATCGATAGACCACACGCCGCGTGTCGAGCCTGCCATTAAGGAAAAGCAGAGAGGGGATGTGAGGATGCGAGCCGGCCTTGGTGGCTGTGCTTTGCAATCAGGGAGCACCCCAATGCGCAGCATCCTCGCCTTCTACGAGATCGATCGCGAATACGGCGGAGCCGAAGAGGGCGGCTGGTACTTCGATTCCGGCACGTTCGTCCGCGCCATCGCGGTCCATTTCAACGACGCGGACGCCGTTCGTGCTATGCGCCGCGCCAACCGGCTACTGGAGAGGCTGCAGCGGCACAAACCGAGGGTCGACTCCTGCCTCTACGCAGGCGGTCGCCACCGCGCCTTCAGCTTCACCGGCGTGCCGCCCGAGCGTTTTCCCGCCGAGCGCCCCCGCTACGACTGACGCCGCCTGACGACGTCCTCTACTGAACCAGGAAAGGCCGCCGACCTCGTACCGCGATCCGCAGAACGTCGCCTCACACACCTACGATCGGCGCTTCGGCAATCGTGCGATCGCGACCTTGCGACTTCGCTTGGTAGAGGAGCGCGTCGGCCGCAGCGATCAGCTGCTCGGCGCTGCGGCCCCGACTGGAAGCGATGCCGGCAGAGAACGTCACGCGACCAAGCGGCTGATCGGTCTCCCGCAGCTTCATCTGGCGCTGCCCGATGGTTGCTCGTGCCTGCTCGATCTTGGCAACCGCATCGGCCAAGCTGACGCGCTGGAAGAGAACGACGAACTCCTCCCCACCCCAGCGGCCGACATGGTGAGGGGCGCAGGTCTCGCTCAACCACGCCGCGACAGCCTTCAGCACACGATCGCCGACGCCGTGCCCATGTGCGTCGTTGATGGCCTTGAACCGGTCGATGTCGACGAACGCGAAACAGCATCCTCCCTCGCGCGCGAGCAGTTCCAACAGCCGCTCCTCGGTCGCCCCGCGGTTGGCGAGCCCGGTCAAGTGATCGCGACTAGCCTCGTCTCGAGCGGCATTCAGCTCTTCGCGAAGCCGCTGAGCCTGAGCAGTCGCTTCGGCTAGCTGGCCCTCCGTTTTCGTCGTTCGATCAATCATCGCGGCGATCACGGCGCGGATGCTCGGAACGTCGGCGCTGAGCAGGGAGGAAGAAGCCTGGACCAGATCGCGATTGAGGGTCCCGGTGGCGGCAAGGGTGTCGCTGACGATGTCCAGGAAGCGCAACGTCAACCGATCGAGCCCGCTATTCTGCGCCCCGTCGGTAGGCGTCGAGGCCGAGAACAGTAACCGCATCACCTCAGAAGGCGTGATGCGAACGCCGCCGTCGATGATGCCTGCCACCTCCCTCGCGAACCCAGGATCGCTGGCGAAGAGGTAGCGATGGGCGAAGGTGTAGTGGTCGGGGCTATGGTCGAGCCGGTGGTCGTCGAGGAACTTCAGCACCTCCGACCCGGACCGTTCACGTCGCTTACGCGCAGTCATTCCAGCGTCCCCCACTCACTACGCGGGATGCCAGTCGAACGGTGGCGGTTCTTCACCGAAGAGCCTTCGGCATAACGATTGCACCTCCGGCATATCCCACATCGCCTTTGCCTCTTCGATCGTCCCAGGTTGCCGTATCCCGGTAAGCTCGTTGATCGCCTCTTGAAGGTAGATAGCGGGACGGTGCGCGTCGACACCGTCCAGGATAACGAGGGCCCGCCGGGCGAGGTCTAGAGCTTCCGCCATCTGCGCTGCTCGATGGTCCATCGCATCTCCCCAGGAAGCCGGCGGCGCGCCCAAGCGGCGCGCCGTCGCTTCGGAACCGGGTGTTGGAAACCTGGGATCAGCCAGGCGCGAACGCCTTTGGGCCGAGTGGCCTTGGACATACGCGTCCGCCACCCGGTCGATCGAACCGGCTTTGATCCTCTGAGGTTTCCACGCCCCAGCCACGTCTCCGCAGTGGGCAAGGGCTACCAACGAGTGCGCTCGCCGCGCAAGCGCCGATCCATTCAGATCGGACCCTTCACCCCTGTCCTCGATCTCGGAGACCCGAGACCCACTAATCGCAGCCCGAGGCCGCAGAGCGGAGGGAGGAGGGGAGCGGCGACTGCGAGGACTGATCCCCGCAGGCCCAGGAGGTCGCCATGCTCCCCGCCACCATCGCCACCGCCGTCGCGCCCGAGACCATCACCAAGGTCAGCCGCCTGTTCAACGGCTCGGCGCACGACATCCTCAACGAGCTGCTGCAGAACGCC
>NZ_CAHJWX010000199.1 GCF_903643065.1 Sphingomonas bacterium
GCGGCCGTGAGCGGCTGGCGCGACCCCCCGACGCTAGCGGGCGCGCACGTCACCTTGCGCCCGCTCGTGCCAGCGGACCGCGACGCCCTCGCGCTCGCCGCCGCCGATCAGACGGACCTGTTCTACGCTAACGTCACTACCTTCACCGATCCCGACGCGGCGATGGCGGCGCTGTTCCTGGAACGCGAGCACGGCCGCGCGATGCCGTTCGCGGTCGAAAAGCCCGACGGCGCGGTGGTCGGGCTGACCCGCTACATGCGGATGAACGAGGGGCATCGCCGGCTGGAGATCGGCGGCACCTTCTACGCCCGCGCCGTGCAGCGCACCGGCCTCAACACGGAGGCCAAGCTGCTGCTGCTTCGCCACGCCTTCGAGGTGATGGGGTGCAACGTCGTCCAGATCCGGACCGACTGGTTCAACAAGCGCTCGCAGGCCGCGATCGAGCGACTGGGCGCCAAGCGCGATGGCGTGCTGCGGCATCATCAGCTGATGGACGGGCGGCTGCGCGACGTGGTCGTCTATTCGATCATCGCGCCCGAATGGCCGGGCGTGGAACGCAACCTGCGTCACCTGCTGGCGCGTGGAGGACGGGCATGACCGCGATCACCGACTTCAGCGTCCGCGCCGCCGACGGCAGTTCGACGCCGCTTCACCGCTGGGAGGGGCAGGTGCTGCTGATCGTCAATACCGCGTCGCGCTGCGGCTTCACGCCGCAGTACGAGGGGCTGGAGGCGCTGTATCGCCGCCTGGCCGATCGCGGCTTCGCGGTGCTGGCCTTTCCGTGCAACCAGTTCGGCGCGCAGGAGCCGGGCGACGCGGCCGCCATCGCCAGCTTCTGCTCGCTCACCTATGACGTGACCTTCCCCGTCTTCGCCAGGGTCGAGGTGAACGGCGCCGGCGCCGACCCGCTGTTCGAGCGGCTCAAGGGCGACGCGCCCGGCCTGCTCGGGTCCCGCGCGGTCAAGTGGAACTTCACCAAGTTCCTCGTCGACCGGTCGGGCCAGGCCGTGCACCGCTACGCGCCCACCACCAAGCCGGAGGAGATCGCGCCCGACATCGAGCGGCTGCTGTAGGCGAGCCGCTGCCGCGCGGAACCACTTTGCCGAATCATCAGTCGGCGCGCATAGCGGGGCGATGCACGCCGGCTTCGTCCCCCTTCGCATCTTCTCCTGCTACACGATGCTGGACGGCGCGATCGAGCCCAAGGCGATCGCGGAGCGCGCGGCGCGGCTGCGCTTCCCGGCGGCGGCGCTGACCGATCGCAACGGGCTGTACGCGGCGATGGCCTTTTCCGATGCGGCGCGCAAAAAGGGCGTTCAGCCGATCATCGGCACGATGCTGGCGGTGGCGCGGCCCGACATGCCCGACGGCGCCACGCCCGTGCTCGACTGGCTGGCGCTCTATGCGCAGGACGAGGCGGGCTACACCGCGCTGTGTGCGCTGGTCAGCGAGGCGCATCTCGACCGGCCGATCGAGCAGCCGCCGCATGTCGCCTTCGCGGCGCTGGCCGGGCGGACGGCCGGGCTGCTCGCGCTGACGGCGGGCGGCGAGGGCGCGCTGGCGCGATTGCATGCCGAGGACCAGCCGGCGCGCGCGGCGGCCTATGCGGATCGGTTGCAGGCGCTGTTCGGGGACCGGCTCTATATCGAGCTGTGCCGGCGTGGCGATGCGGTGGAGGAAGCGGCGGAGGCGGCGCTGATCGACCTCGCCTATGCGCGCGACCTGCCGCTGGTCGCGACCAATCCCAGCTGTTTCGCCGAGGCCAAGTTCGGCGACGCGCACGACGCGATGCTGTGCATCGCATCGTCCTCCTATGTCGAAAGCGAGGATCGCGCGCGGTCTTGCCCCGAAGCCTGGATGAAGCCGGGCGACGCGATGACCAAGCTGTTCGCCGACCTGCCCGAGGCGATCGCCAACACGCTGGTGGTGGCGCAGCGCTGCGCGGTGGCGGCGCCCGTGCGCAAACCCATCCTGCCGAGCCTGGCGGGCGAGCCGGCGGCGGAGGGCGCGATGCTGCGCGAGCTGGCGGGGACGGGGCTGGACGCGCGACTGCGGCGGATCGCGGAGCTGCGGACGAAGGGTGTCTCGACTACGCTCGACACGAACGGAGAGGAGAGCGGTCCGTTGTCCCCGTTCGTCCCGAGCGAAGTCGAGGGACAATCTGATTGGACCCAGCCGTACCGCGATCGCCTCGCCTTCGAGCTCGACGTCATCATCCAGATGGGGTTCGCCGGCTATTTCCTGATCGTCGCCGACTTCATCCGCTGGGCCAAGGCGCAGGACATCCCCGTCGGCCCGGGGCGCGGCTCCGGCGCCGGCTCGGTGGTGGCTTGGGCGCTGACCGTGACCGATCTCGATCCGCTGCAATTGGGTCTGCTGTTCGAACGCTTCCTCAACCCGGAACGCGTGTCGATGCCCGATTTCGACATCGATTTCTGCGAAACGCGGCGCGGCGAGGTGATCCGCTACGTGCAGGAGAAATACGGGCGCGATCAGGTCGCGCAGATCATCACCTTCGGGAAGCTCAAGGCGCGCGCGGTGCTCAAGGACACGGGCCGCGTGCTGCAGATGAGCTATGGCCAGGTCGACCGGCTCGCCAAGCTGGTGCCCAACCACCCGACCGACCCGTGGACGCTCGACCGCGCGCTGGAGGGCGTGGCGGAGCTGCGCCGCGAATATGCCAACGACAATGGCGTGCGCCGCCTGCTCGATCTCGCGCGCCAGCTGGAGGGGCTGCCGCGCCACTCCTCCACCCACGCCGCCGGCGTCGTGATCGGCGACCGACCGCTCGCCGAGCTGGTGCCGCTGTACCGCGACCCGCGTTCCGACATCCCGGTGACGCAGTTCGACCTGAAATATGTCGAGGTCGCTGGGCTGGTGAAGTTCGACTTCCTCGGCCTGAAGACGCTGTCGGTGTTGCAGAAGGCGACGCGGATGCTGCGCGCACGTGGGGTCGCGATCGATCTGGACGCGCTGCGCTGGGACGATCCGGCCGTGTACGAGCTGCTCAAGCGCGGCGACACGGTGGGGGTGTTCCAGCTCGAATCGGAGGGCATGCGCCGGACGCTGTCCGCCGTCCGCCCGAGCAATTTCGGCGACATCATCGCGCTCGTCTCGCTCTATCGGCCGGGGCCGATGGACAACATCCCGTCCTTCGGCCGGCGCAAGGGCGGGACGGAGCCGATCGAGTATCCCCACCCGCTGCTCGAAGGCATCCTGGCGGAAACCTACGGCATCTTCGTCTATCAGGAACAGGTGATGCAGGCGGCGCAGGTGCTCGCCGGCTATTCGCTGGGCGGCGCCGACCTGCTGCGCCGCGCGATGGGCAAGAAGATCAAGGCCGAGATGGACGCGCAGCGCGCCACCTTCGTCGATGGTTGCAAGGCGCACAATGCCATCCCGGCCGGCAAGGCGAACGAGCTGTTCGACCTGATCGACAAGTTCGCGGGCTATGGCTTCAACAAGTCGCACGCGGCCGCCTATGCGTTGCTGGCCTATCAGACGGCTTGGCTGAAGGCGCATCATCCAGCCGAGTTCTTCGCCGCGTCGATGTGCTACGACATGGCGCTGACCGACAAGCTGGGCTTGTTCGTCGAGGACGCGCGCCGGGCGGGCGTCGCGATCCTGCCGCCGGACGTGAACCGGAGCGGCGCGGAGTTCGGCGTCGAGCCGGTGGGCGAGGGCGTCGCGGTCCGCTACGCGCTGGGTGCGCTCAAGTCGGTGGGCGAGGGCGCGATGGAGCGGCTGGTGGCCGAGCGGGAGGCCAACGGCGCGTTCGCGAGCCTCGACGACCTGGCGCACCGGATCGATCCGCGCCTGCTCAACAAGCGCCAGCTGGAGACGCTCGCCGCCGCCGGCGCGCTGGACGGGCTGGCCGACAACCGCGCGGGCGCGTTCGCGGTCGCGGAGACGCTGCTGGCGGTGGCGCAGCGGACGCAAGCGAACCTGCTGAGCGGCCAGGGCGGCCTGTTCGGCGGCGACATGCCCGCGGGCGACACGGTCAAGCTGCCCCGCTCGGCGTCATGGACGCTGACGGAGCGAATGGAGCAGGAGAAGGAGGCGTTCGGCTTCTATTTCTCCGCGCATCCGGTCGATCGCTACCAGCATCTGGCGCCCAGGGCGCGGCGCCACGCGTCGCTGGGCGAGCTGGCGATCGCCGACGGCGCGCGGGTCGGGGCGACGATGGCGGTGCTGGTCGAGGAGGCGCGCTGGCGCACCTCGGCGCGGGGCAAGCGTTACCTGATGGCGACGCTGTCCGATCCCACCGGCCAGTTCGTCGCGACCTGTTTCGATGACGCCCCCGCCAAGGCGCTGGAGGAAGCGGCGGCGAACGGTGGCTGCGGGCTGGCGACGGTGGAGCTGGACCGGCGGCCGGGCGAGGAGGCGCCGCGCGTCACCGTCAAGGCGATCCGGCCGTTCAAGGACATCGCCGCCGACGCCCGGTTCGCGGCCGAGGTGACGGTGACGGACGCGGGCGCCTTTGCCGCGATGGCGGCACTGCTCGCCGGGCATCGCGGCGCGCGGGGCGAGGTGCGCGCGCGCATCGTCGCGCCGGGCGGCGACGCGGTGGTGCTGCTCGGGCGTGATTTCCTGCTGGACGGGGAACTGGCCGGGCAACTGCGAGCCCTGCCCGGAGTGGGCGAGGTCACGCTGGCGCCGGTGGAAGGGTTGCGGCTGGTGGGATAGACGCGACGCGGCTGGGCGAGGGCTCTACTCCTTCGTCTCGTCCTCGTGGCCGTCCTCCGGGGCCGGGGCATGGCTGCCATAGCCGGCGCCGGACTCCACCGCCGGGTCCTCGCCGGTCCGGTCGAGGCGGTCGGCTTCGCTGCGGTCGTCACCCATGGTCATTCTCCTCGACGGCTCAACGCGCCGGCGGCGGGGCGGTTCAGCCGCCGTCGGGCCGCAGCCGATCGAGCGGATGCCAGGCGCGCGGATTGGCCTGCCAGCCGCGCAGGCGGGGCGCGACCAGCGACCAG
>NZ_CAHJWX010000200.1 GCF_903643065.1 Sphingomonas bacterium
GCCGCCGCCGCGGCCGCCGCGATCAGCGCGGCGCTGGCCGCATCCTGAGCCGGGGCAGCCGCCACCAGGGCGTGCGCGGGCTGAGGTGATGCTCGTGATGATAAGCGCCGAAATGGAAGCAGGTCAGCAGCGACGCGGCCGGCGACAGGCCGTTGCTGCGCGCGTTGTGCGCGTCGGCGAAGGGCCGGTCCTCGTGCCGGTGCGGCAGAAACGTGCCGAACACGAACAGCTGCACCAGCGCGAGCAGCGCCGGCACCGCCCAGAAGGCGACGATATTGGCGAGCGACGCGCCCGCCAGCAGATAGGCGATCGCGACGACGGTGATCCGCGCGATCTGCCCGTGCGTGTAATAGCTGCGGAAGAAGCTGGCGAACCACGGCACCATCCGGCGCGGCGCGTCCGCGTGGAAATCGGGATCGCTCGCCGTCCCCGGCGCCGCGTGGTGCGCATGGTGCTTGGGGTGCAGCGTCGCATAGGACAGCGCGGCATAGGCGCCCAGGCACAGCGTGCCGATGACGGTGTTCGCGCGCCGCCGGCCCGGCACCAGCGAGCCGTGCATGCAATCATGCGCGACGATGAACAGGCCGGTGCTCAGCCACGCCTGGACGAGGATCAGCGCGGCGGCGAGCGGGACGGTGGCGACATGCCAAGTCCACAAGAACACGCCCGCGACGTGCAGCGTCACCCAGCCCCCGGCGATCGCGGCCGCCAGCGCGAGGCCGATGCCCGTGTCGCGGCGGGCGGCGATCATCGCTCCGGCCGGTCCGCGAGCGCGCGCTTGAGCCTGGCCGGGTTGGGCGCGAGCAGGAAGCCGAAGCTGACGCCACCGTCGCGGCCCTTGACCGCATGGTGCAGCCGGTGCGCCTGGAACAGCCGCCGCGCATAGCCGCGCCGTGGCACCCAGCGCAGCCCGAACCGCTGGTGCACCATCATGTCGTGGACGAAGAAATAGATGCCGCCATAGACGGTGATGCCCAGCGCGGCCCACCACAGCGGCGCCCAGCGCAGGCCGACCGTGAACAGGGCGAGCACCACGCCCGTGAACGCGACGGCGTACAGGTCGTTCTTTTCCAGCGCGCCGGCACGCGGCTCGTGATGCGAGCGGTGCCAACGCCAGCCCCAGCCATGCATAACATATTTATGCGTCGCCCAGGCGAGGCACTCCATCAGCACCACCATGCCGACCACCAGCGCGAGCTTGCCATACCACGCCATGCGCCACCCGATCCTTTGACGTCACCGGCACGTTGGTCCGTCGACGTTGATATAGTCGCTGACGCGCGGGATGGGAGGGCCCGATCGCGACCTGGATCATCGATGCGGGTCCGCCGCGCGTTGGTCGGGGCGACAGGATTCGAACCTGCGACCCCCACACCCCCAGTGTGATGCGCTACCAGGCTGCGCTACGCCCCGACCGTCACGCGCGAACGCCACCGGGGCGGCATCGCGGGAGCGGCGTGCCTACGCGGGCGGGGCGACGGATGCAACCCGCGTGGCCCGCCGATTGCGCGCCGGTTCCCGCGATGCTAGCGCGCCCGCCACGTCGGGCCGGGGCCCGCGCCCTCATCATTCAAGAGAACCGATGCTCATCTCCCCCGCTGATGCCCAGGTCGCAGGCGGCACGCCGGCCGCCGGCGGCATCGCCGCGCTGCTGGTCAGCGTCGCGCCCTTCGCCGCGATCATGGTCGCCTTCTGGTTCCTGCTGATCCGCCCGCAGCAGCAGCGCGCGCGCACGCTGGCCAACGCGATCGCGGCGGTGAAGAAGGGCGATCAGGTGATCACCGCCGGCGGGCTGGTCGGCCGCGTCACCAAGGTGGAAGAGCGGTTCGTCGAGGTGGAGATCGCGCCCACCACGCGCGTGCGCGTCGTCAAGGCGACGCTGGCCGAGGTGACGGGCGCCGGCGTCAAGCCGGCCAACGACTGAGCGCGGCCGCGATGCTGGATTTCCCGCGCTGGAAGGTGATCTGGATCTGGGGGCTGCTCGCCGTCCTCTGCCTGCTCGCCGTGCCCTCGTTCCTGCCCGAGACGGCGACCGCCCGCTGGGGCGCGATCCCGCACCGGCGCATCAATTTGGGCCTCGACCTGGCGGGCGGCAGCTATCTGCTGCTGGAGGGCGACACCGCCGACCTCGCCACCACGACGCTGGAGACGATGCGCGACGGCATCCAAGCGGAGATGCGGCGCGGCACCCCGCGCATCGAGATCGGCGACATCTCGACGCAGGGCGGCCAGCTCTCGTTCCTCCTGCGCGATCCGACGCAGGTCGACGCCGCGCGCGAGCGGCTGCTGACGCTGACCGGCGGCGGCGCGGGCATGAGCGGGCAGCGGCAGTGGGATATCCAGGTCGTCGACACGAGCCGCTTCGTGCTCAAGCAGACCCAAGCCGGCCAGCAGCTGGCGCTGGAGGCGGCGATGAAGGGGGCGATCGAGGTCGTCCGCCGCCGCATCGACGCGCTCGGCACCAAGGAGCCGACGATCATCGGCCAGGGCACCAACCGCATCGTCGTGCAGGTCCCCGGGCTCCAGGATCCGCAGGCGCTCAAGGACCTGCTGGGCAAGACCGCCAAGCTGGAATTCAAGCTGGTCGACATCGACGCGAGCAAGGACACCGCCGCGCTGGCGCAGAACCGCGCGCCCACCGGCAGCCAGGTGCTGCCCTTTGCCGGCGGCGCCGCCAGGATCGCGGTGAAGCGCTCCGCGATCATCCGTGGCGAGGACCTGGTCGACGCGCGCCAGACCTATGACGACCGGAACCAGCCCGATGTCTCCATGACCTTCGACGGGCCCGGCGGCCGCCGCTTCGGGCGGGTGACGCAGGAGAATGTCGGCAAGCCCTTCGCGATCATCATCGACAATCAGGTGATCAGCGCCCCCAACATCAACGAGCCGATCCTGGGTGGCCGCGCCTCGATCTCGGGCGGCGGGTTCACCGTCGACAGCGCCAACCAGCTCGCCATCGCGCTGCGCTCGGGCAAGCTGACCATCAACCTTAAGGTGATCGAGGAATCGACCGTCGGCCCGGACCTGGGCAAGGACTCGATCAACGCCGGCATCCTGGCGTCGATCGTGGCGGTCGTGCTCGTCGTCGCGTTCATGTTCGTGACCTATGGCCGCTTCGGCGCCTATGCGAACATCGCGGTCGTGATCAACGTCTTCGTGATCCTGGGCGTGCTGGCGGTGATCGGCGGCACGCTGACCCTGCCCGGCATCGCCGGCTTCGTGCTGACGATCGGCACGGCGGTGGACGCCAACGTGCTGATCAACGAGCGCATCCGCGAGGAACGGCGGCGCGGGCGATCGGTCGTCCAGGCGGTGGAGCTGGGCTACAAGGAGGCCAGCCGGACGATCTTCGAGGCGAATGCGACGCACGCCATCTCCGGCATCGTGATGGCGTTCCTGGGGTCCGGCCCGGTCAAGGGCTTCGCGGTGGTGCTGCTGATCGGCATCGTGACGTCGGTGTTCACGGCGGTGACGTTCACCCGGATGCTCACCGCGCAATGGATCCGGCGCAACCGGCCGCAGGCGATCAACATATGAGCGCCCACCCTCCGTTCGTGCCGAGCGAAGTCGAGGCACCATCCTGTCCCTCGACTTCGCTCGGGACGAACGGGGGTGGTGTTGCCAGGATAGTTCTATGCGCCTCCTGAAGATCGTCCCCGATCACACCAATATCGACTTCGTCCGGCTGCGCCGGCTCGCCTTCGCGATCACGCTGATCCTGTCGGTGCTCGCGATCGGGCTGACCTATGCGCGCGGGCTGAACTTCGGTGTCGACTTCGTCGGCGGGCTGATGATCGAGGAGAAGTTCGCCGCCACGCCGCCGATCGACCAGGTGCGCCAGGCGGTGGACCGGCTGGGCGTCGGCGAGGCCTTCATCCAGCCGGTGGGCGACGGGCGGACGCTCAACATCCGCCTGCCCGTGCAGGCCGGCGCGAACGAGGGCGCGACCAACGCGGCGGTGAGGAAGGTCGAGGCCGAACTGGCCCGGCGCTTCCCCGGCGCGACCTTCTCCCGCTATTCCACCGTGTCGGGCAAGGTGTCGGGCGAGCTGATCCGCAACGGCGCGCTCGCGGTGGTGCTCGCGATCCTGGGCATCGGCCTGTTCGCGATCCTGCGCTTCGAATGGCAGTTCGGCGTGTCGACGGTGGTGGCGATCATCCACGACCTGCTGATGACGCTGGGCTTCTTCGCGCTGACGCGGTTCGAGTTCGATCTCAACATCGTCGCGGCGGTGCTGACCATCATCGGCTATTCGATCAACGACAAGATCGTGATCGACGACCGCATCCGCGAGAACATGCGCCGGTATCGCAAGATGGAGATGCGCGAGATCATCAACACCAGCGTCAACGAGACGCTGCCGCGCACCGTCATGACCTCGCTTACGATCCTGCTCGCGCTGTTCGCGCTGCTGCTGCTGGGCGGGCACGTGCTGCGCGGGTTCACCGCCGCGATGATCCTGGGCATCTTCGTGGGCACCTATTCGTCGATCTACGTGTCCTCGTCGCTGCTCATCACGCTGGGCCTGCGCGCCGAGCCGACCCGCGAGAAGCCGGGCACGCTCGACAAGCGCGAGCGGATGGGGGACGCGGAGCGGATCACCCCCAGGAAGCTGTAGGACGCCCCGCGTGCAGGTCTCGCGCGACCAGACCGGCCCCGGGCCGATCGTCACCGGCTTCGGCCCGGGCGGGTTCCGGGTGGGCGAGGAGCGGTTCCGCGCGGTGTTGCTGACGGTGACGGACGCGGTCGCCTGGACGCCGCCGCCGCTGGACGCGCTCGGGATCGACGATCTGGCGCCGTTGGTCGCGGCGCGGCCGGAGTTCATCCTGCTCGGCACCGGCGGATCGCTGCGGCGCCCTCCCCTCGCGCTCACCCGCGCGCTGGACGCGGCGGGGCTCGGCATCGAACCGATGGACAGCCGCGCGGCGGCGCGCGGCTGGGGCGTGCTGCGTGGCGAAGGACGGCTGGTCGC
>NZ_CAHJWX010000201.1 GCF_903643065.1 Sphingomonas bacterium
GAGGACGCCGTCGCGCACCCCGTCCTGCCCGTCGCAGCCGGCGATCTCCTGCTGCACGGTGCGGGCGATCTCCACCCCGGTCAGGTCCTTGGCCTTCGCGCGCAGCATGTCCTTGATGACGACGCCCGACCAGGCCTGCGCCATCTGGAACCGTTGCCAATAGAGCGCGCCCGCCCCGGCGATGATGCCGTCATACTCCCGGGCGACGGTCTGCAACGCGATATAGCCCTCGCGGCCGCCCTGCGAGCAGCCGCACCAATAGGTGCGTTTCGCGGGCTGGCCGTAATAGGTCTTGACCAGCGCCTTGGTCCACAGGGTCTGCCACTTGACGTGCTCCGCCGAGAAGTCCGCGATCAGCCCGGCGTTGACGCGATGGCTGGCCTGGATGACGCCGAAGCCGCAGTTGAACAACAGCCAGGGCGCGCCGTGGCCGCCATCGGTGCTGGACGAGGCGAAGCCGTTGTCCGTGCCGATCGTGACGCCCGGCAACACGCCCATGCAGCCGCCGCTGCCCAGGTTCTGGATGCGGCCGTTCCACGCGACGGTGCCGCCGTCATCGGGCCGGAGCGGCAGGCCCACCCGGATCGTGATCGCCTGATGCTGGCCGTCGTCATAGCCGTCCTTGGCGCCGGACCGTCCCGAATCATAGACGAACTGGACCTGGCAGTAGGCGGCGTCCTTGGCGTTGGCGCGGACCTTGCGCGCGACCAGGCTCGACACGCCCTCCGTCGCCGCCAGCCCCAGTTTCGGATCGCGCGCGAAGGCCTCGCAGCCCGGCAACCCGGGCGCATAGGCGTCGGCCAGCGACGCGAGCGTCATCGGCGGCCCCTGCGGCGCGACCACGCCACCACTGCCGATATAGGCGCGGAACTCGCCCGGATCGAGCGCGCCGTCCCGGTCGGCGTCGGCGGTCGCGAACCGGCGCGCGCGGCCGGCGAAGAACGCGTCGCGCGTCAACGAACCCCCGGGCGCCGGCATCAGGTCGCCGACGATCAGCCGGGACTGCGGATCGGCCGCGATCGTCGTCGCGGTGACGCTGCCGCGCTTCTCGCGATCCATCGCCCCCCAGCGCAACGCCGTGAAGGCGTCGGCCTCCGCGCGATCGACGCTGTTGTCATGATTGCCGTCGACCAGCGCGAACAGCGCGTCGACGTCCTGCGCCGATGCCGCCGCCGGCGCGACCAGCATCGACAGCAGCACCGCGAGCAACCCAACCAGACGCATGCCAGCTCTCCTTTAGAAGTTCACGCGACCGGTCACGCCGAACTCACGCGGCGTGCCGAGATCGTAGCGCGCCGCACCGACGTTGCTGTAATAGTTGACGCCGCCGACATAGTAGCGTTCGTTCGTGATGTTGGTCACGAACGCCGCCAGGCTGAACAGTTTGCCCGCCGGGGTGAATTAGATCCGGCCGTTGAGCAATCCATAGGCATGGAGCAGCAGCGCGTCGGCATCGGTCGGCGTGCTCCGTTGGTCGTCCTCGAAACTGTAGTTGATCGTGCTCACGATCTTGGCGCCCGAGCCGCCGACGTCCAGCGTGTGCGCGGCGCCCACCGAGAAGGTGATCGGCGGCGCGCGCTGGAAATCGCTGTTCAGCGTGATCCCGCTCGCATTGCCGAGGTTCGTGTAGCGCAGGTTGAGGTACGCCATGTTGCCGAACAGCCGGACATGATCGCTGACCCCCACCGTATATTCCAGCTCGAAGCCATAGGACCGCGCCTTGCCGGCGTTCTGCAAGGTGATGTCGGCCTGACCGGTGGTCTGGTTGGGTGACGCCGACTGGACCTGGATGTTGTTCCAATCGACGTAAAAGGCGGTCGGGTTAATCGTGATCCGCCGATCGAGGAACTGCAATCGCGCGCCGGCTTCGTAGCTCGTCGCCTTTTCGGGATCGAAGGCGCGGATCGTCGGGTTCTGCGTGGCGCTGTACGGGTTGAAGCCGCCGCCCCGAAAGCCGCTCGACACGTTGGCGTAGGTCATGATGTCGGGCGTCCACTGATATTGCAGCCCACCGCGATAGGTGTTGCTGTGGAAGCTGCGCGCCACGTTCGCGATCGGCGCGCCCGCTGCGGTGGTCACCACCAGCGTCTTGTCGTCGCTGCTGTAGCGGAAGCCGCCGAGCAGCGTCAGCTTGTCCAGCAGCTTGAACGAGCCGTCGATGAAGCCCGCATAGGACTTCACGGTCCGCGTGCTCGGCGTCGACACCGAAGGATTGCCCAGCGTGAAATTGGGTGCTTCGGGGAGCAGCCCCGGATCACGCTGGTTATAGTAGAACCCACCCGCGACGAAATTCAACCGGTCGCCGAGCAGCTTGTTGCCGTTGAGCTGCAGCTCCTGCGAGAACGCGTTGGTCCTGGCGCGGGTGATCCCGCCCTGGAAGATCGGCGCGGGCGAGCTGTCGAGGTCGTTGCTCGCGCGGTTGTCGACCTGTTGCCAGCCCGTCAGCGACTTGATCGACAGCGTCGGGGTGACGGACCAGCCGATCGTCGCCAGCGCGTTCTTGTACTTCGTCTCGCTGAACTCCGATCGTGGCGTGCCGTACTGGCAATAATAGCAGGTCGACGCGAAGGCGTTGGTATAGAGCGGCAGCCCGCGTGCCGGCGCGACGCGCGTGTTGTAGATGAACGGGAGCGTCGCGCTCTGCCCGGCGGCCGGCGGCACCGGCGTCAGTGGACCGGGCACGTCATAGGTGAAGCCGAACAGGTGGAACTTGCTGTACTGGCCCGACAGGTCGACATAGATATCGCTTGTCGGCTGGATGCGCGCCTGCACGCGGGCGAGGTCGGTGGTGGTGTCGCCGGCCCGGCGCCCGGTGGTCTGGATGCGAACGAAGCCGTTGCGTTCGAGGTGACCGCCGGTGATCCGGATCGCGGCGAAGTCGCCGACCGGCACGTTGACCGCGCCCGACACGTCGCGCCGCGCGTAATCGCCCAGCGTCCCGGTGATGTGGCCGGAGAACCTGCCGACCTCGGCGCCGCGCGTCGTATAGCGGATCGCGCCGCCGATCGTGTTCCGCCCGAACAACGTGCCCTGCGGCCCCCGCAGCACCTCCAGGTCCGCCAGATCGACGATGTCGAACACCGTGCCGGACAGCGAGGGATAGTAGAAATCGTCCACATAGATGCCGACCGCCGGTTCGGAGCCGTTGCCCGACCGCTGCTGCCCCATGCCGCGCAGGAAGAAGGTCGCCGATCCGCCGCCGTCGCCCGCGGTCTGCGTGCTCACCTGCAGACTGGGCACGACCTGCATCAGGTCCTGCGTGTTGGAGACGTTGAGCTGCGCCAGCGCGCCCGCCGAGAGCGCGGTCACCGCGACCGGCGCCTCCTGCAACCGCTGCTCGCGCCGCTGGGCCGTCACCACGATGTCGCCGCTCTGCCCCTGCGTCGGCACGCCGGTCGCCGCCGTCGCGTTGCTCCCCTCCGGGCCGTTCGCGGTCGAGTTGTTGGAGGTGGGCTGCGTCGCCAGCGGCGAACTGCTCGTCTGCGCGTCGTCGCCGGCGGGCTTTTGCTGCTGCGCCGTCGCGGGCGATCCCGCCGCGTTCTGCGCGCGGGCGGCTTGCCCGGCGCCCGTCGCGATCACGGCGGCGGATGCCGCCAATAGCAGGCGCGGCTTCTGACCGATCATCATTCCCTCTCCTCAATGTCATCGGGCTCGTGCTCGTGCACATGCTCCGATCGGATCGTCTGTCGCGTCCTGCCTGATCGCTACCTGCGCGGGCGATGATAAGGAATGATGGCAAAAGCCCTGAGGTGTTACTAGGATTGCAACATCATGAAGCTCGGTCAGCTGAACCATCTCATCGCCGTCGCCGAACTGGGTGGCCTGCGCCGCGCCGCCCGCCATCTCGGCATCGCGCAACCGGCGATCACGCGCAGCATCCAGGAGCTGGAGCACGAGCTTGGCGTCGTCTTGTTCGAGCGCCACGCCAGCGGCATGACGCCGACGCCGATCGGGGAGGCCTTTGTCCGGCGCGGCCTGGTGGTGCAGCGCGAGCTCGAACGGGCGCGGGACGAGGTCCAGCAGCTCAAGGGGATCAGCAACGGCATCGTCTCGATCGGGCTATCGACCGCGCCGCATGTCGCCATGCTGCCGATGGTGCTGGAGCCTTTCCAGCGCCGCTATCCGGACGTGCGGCTGCGGATCACGGAAGGGCTGTTCCCCGCGCTGGAGCCCGAGATCCGCAGCGGCGCGATCGACTTCTATGTCGGTCCGCTCGCCGAGGAGGGGCTGACGGGCGAGTACATCACCGAGAAGCTGTTCAACAACAGCCGGGTCATCCTGGCGCGACGGGGCCACCGCCTGCGCGACGCCACCTCACTCGCCGAACTGAAGGGGGCACGCTGGGTCTCGACCTCCGTGACGATCAACGCCGAGGCGGAGCTGTGGCCGCTCTTCCAGCAACACGGCCTGCCCAGGCCCGTCACCGCCGTCGAGGCACGCAGCGCCTTGTCGACGATCGCCGTCGCCGCCTCGTCGGACCTGCTCGCCATGATGCCCCGCCAGTGGCTCGGTTTCGTGCGGACCGGCCGATTGCTCACCCAGATCAAGGTACGCGAGGAGCTGGTCGCCTCGACGATCTGCGTGGTCAGCCGTTCCCGCCTGCCGCTGACACCCGTCGCCCAGCATCTGTGCGACCTGTTCCGCCGCTCCGCACTGAATCAGCCCGATCCGCTTCCGTAACGCCGCGTCGGCAACGGCGATACCGGACCGGCAACACTCTCGTATATATGCTATCGTCGCCGACCCATCATCGTCGGCTAGTCACCGGATCGAGGGCGCTGAGACGCCCGCCGGCGCACGACGCTGGCACCGGGAGAGGAAAGAGTCGACATGATGCAACGATGGGGCCGTACGGCCGGGCTGGCGACCGTGCTGCCGCTTCTGATCTGGTCGCAAGGCGCCACCGCCGGGCAGGCGAACACCGCGACCACCGCGCCG
>NZ_CAHJWX010000202.1 GCF_903643065.1 Sphingomonas bacterium
TCTACAGCCGGACGGCGGCGCACCCGGCGGGCTGGATCGGGCTATTCCCGCTCGCCGGGCGCACCGCGGTCGCGATGGCCTATGCGGGCGGCGGCTTGAGCGACGACGAGGCCACCGCCTCGATCGGCGCGCTCGCGGGCCTGCGCGTCGGACCGGACATGTTCGTCGAGAACATCGCGGATCGCATCCGGCGCCGGCCCTGGGTCGGCAATTGCGTCGCGATCGGCGCCGCGGCGGCGCGGGGCGATCCGATCGACGCGGTCGAACTGCACCGCGACCAGATCGCGATCGCGCACCTCGTGGCGCTGCTGCCGATCGATCGCACGGCGATGGTCGAGGCGGGCATCTACAACGACGAGGTGGTGCTCCATTATCTGCGGCTGCGCGACTTCCAGGCCGCGCACTATCGGTTGAATGCGCGGGTCGGCGAGCCGTTCTGGGACGAGGCGCGCGCCGCGCCGGTGTCCGACCTGCTGGAGGCCAAGATTGCGCTATTCGGCGCGCGCGGCATGGTGGCGCAGCACAACCAGGAGGCGTTCAACGAGGACAGCTGGCAGTCGCTGCTCGTCGGTCACGGCATCGTGCCCCGCTCGCCCGATCCGCGCGCGGCCGCGATGCCCGAGAGCGAGGTCGCGCGGCGTCTCCAGGCCATCTTGGGGGCCGTCGCGCGCGACGTAGCTCTCCTGATGCCGCACCAGGCGATGCGCGAGCAGGCGATGCGCGCATGATCGCGCGGACGATCATCGTCGGCGGCGGCACCGCGGGATGGATGACGGCGGCCGCGCTGACCCGCGCGCTGGGATCGCAACACCAGGTCACGCTGATCGAGTCGGATCGGATCGGCACGGTCGGCGTCGGCGAGGCGACCGTGCCCGCCATCCGCGAGTTCAACAGCTATCTCGGCATCGACGAGGACGCGTTCCTCGCCGCGACGCGCGGCACCTACAAGCTGGGCATCGAGTTCGTCGATTGGGGCGGCCCGTCCCACCGCTATTTTCATCCGTTCGGTTTTCTGGGCCCGGACATGGCGGGCGTCGATTTCCATCACGTCTGGCTGCGCCACGTGGCCGATGGTGGTGACCGCGACCTGGAGGCGATCAGCCCCGAGGCGCGGGCGGCGCGCGCCGGCCGGTTCGCCCGTACCGCCGGACAGGCCCCGGTGCATCATGCGTTCCACTTCGACGCGGCCCGCTACGCCGCCTATCTGCGCACCTATGCGGAGGGACGCGGCGCGACCAGGATCGAGGGGGACATCGTCGCGGTCGATCGCGACGCGGCGACCGGCGCCATCGCTGCGATCCGCCTCGCCTCGGGCGAGACGATCGCGGGCGACCTGTTCGTCGACTGCTCGGGCTTTCGTGGGCTGCTGATCGAGGAGGCGCTGGGCGCCGGCTATGTCGACTGGAGCCGCTGGCTGCCGTGCGACCGCGCGGTGGCGATGCCCTGCGCGCCCGTCGGCGAGCCGCTGCCCTATACCCGCTCGACCGCGCGCGAGGCGGGGTGGCAGTGGCGCATCCCGCTCCAGCACCGCACGGGCAACGGCTATGTCTACGCCAGCGCCTTTCTCGGCGACGACGAGGCGGCGCGGCTGCTTGCCGGGCGTCTGGACGGCGCGCCGCTGGGCGAGCCGCGGCGGCTGCGCTTCACCGCGGGCCACCGGCGCCGTCCGTGGCACCACAATTGCGTGGCCATCGGGTTGGCGGGCGGCTTCCTGGAGCCGCTCGAGTCGACGTCGATCCACCTCGTCCAGACCGCGATCATCCGCCTGCTCGCCTTGTTCCCGCACCGCGCGATCGATCCCCGCCTGGTCGATCGCTTCAATCGCGACACCGTCCTGGAGTACGAGGCGGTGCGCGACTTCGTCATCGCGCATTATGCTACCGCGACCGGGCCCGACACGCCGTTCTGGGCGGCGGTCCGCGCCATTGTCCCGCCCGACAGCCTGGCGGCGCGGCTGGAGGCGTTCGCGGCGACGGGGGCCATCCTCTACGATCGCGGCGACCTGTTCGGGCCGACCAACTGGCTGGCGGTGCTGACCGGCCAGGGACGCTGGCCCGGCGACCATCACCCCATCATCGCCGCCCTGCCGGCCGCGACGGTCGCGAACAGCATCGCCCAGCTGCGCCGCCGCGCCGCCGCGATGGCGGGCGCGATGCCGTCGCACGCCGCGTTCATCGCCCAGCACGGCGCGATGACGTGACCGGTCACAGGTCGCTCAGTTCCGCCACCAGATCATAGGCGTCGCCGCGATAATAGGACTGGGTGAACTCGGTCGTGCGCCCATCGGGCAGGAACCCGCGACGCTCGATGAACAGGCCGGGCTGGCCGGGCTCAATGCCCAGCGCCTGCGCCTGATCGATCGTGAAGGCGATGGCGCGCAGCCGCTGCAGCGCGCGCACCGGCCGGAAGCCGGTGACATCAAGCGCCTCGTACAGCGAGTCCTCCGCCATTTCCTTGGACGGCAGGCAATAGCCCGGCACGGTGGAGTATTCGAGTGCCATTGACTGTCCGTCGGCGTAGCGGATGCGGTGGAAACGATAGACCAGCGAGCCCGGCGACAGGCCGAGCGACAACGCCTCCTCGGGGGTCACCGCGCCGGCCGTCTTGCTGACCCAGATGCTCGACGGCGTCCGCCCGCGCGACAGCATGTCCTCCGAGAAGGACGACAGCTTGGACAGGTTCTTCTCCACCCGGCCGCCGATCACGAAGGTGCCGGCCCCGCGGCGGCGGGCCAGCAATCCCTCGCTGACCAGTCCGTCGATCGCCTTGCGCACCGTGATGCGCGAGATGTCGAAGTCGACGGCGAGATCCCGCTCGGTCGGGATCGCCTCGTTGATCTTGACGAGATCGCTGCCGATCGCGTCGCGAAGCACCTTCTGCAGCTGAAGGTAGAGCGGCGTCGCTAGATCTTTCTGCAGCACCCCCACGGTCTCGCTGAGCGACAACGGCCGTCCTCCTCCCTGCGGTCGCCCGGCACCGCCTCGTGGCGTTCGCTCTGGCGCGGGGCTGCGACGTCGTCAATCACCGCGCCGGGAAGCGAGCGCGGTCGAGACGGCGAGACCTAATTGGCCATCCTCGGTGTCCTGAGTGATCTCCCAGACCATCACGCCGGCCGCCTGCTCGCGCGCGAGCGCGGCCTTGCGCGCCAGCGTCGCGGGGCCGTTCTGCGTGATGTAGCCGCAGCCGGCACACCGCGTGCCGACGACGTCGGCCGCCGCCTGGGCACCGAATGTCGCCAGGATGTCGCGGTAGGCATAGGTGGCGGCGTAACCGCCATAGCCGTAGCCGTAATAGGGCAGACCGAGCACCAAGCGTCGGCGCGGGACGCCGCGGTCGCGCCACAGCTTCACGTCCGCCACCGCCTTGTCATAGGGTGCGTGCTCGTCGCCCGGCCGGCCCCAGCCGGGCCCGACCGCGTCGTACGACATGACGGACACGTAATCGAACCAGCGCAGCGCCGTCACCGGCACCATCCCGCCCTCGTAGGAGGCGGTGGCGCAGGTGAGCAGCTTGCCCTGCCGCTTCAGCGCCGCCGCCAGCGCCGCGACGAACGGTGTGTAGCCGCCCGCCTGATCGAGGCTGGTGAGCAGCGCGCCCTCGAGGTCGACGTCGACGCCGTCGACCCCGGCCTCGTCCGCCAGCGCGACAATCCCGGCGACGATCGCGTCGCGCGATCGCGGCTGCAGCAGCACCGTCCAGTCGCCCGCGCAGCCCGGGATGACGCCGCCCGCGACCGAAATCAACGCCTTGGCCTTCGCGCGATGGACGCGCGCGACCGCGTCTCGCAGCGCCGCCAGGCCCGTCGTCGCGCCCCTGGGCCCGGGGGCGCAGGCCATCGCGCCATTGATGACGAAGTTGCCGCCGGCATCCGGATTGGCGAAGGCTAGCGTGACGTGCGAGTATCGCGCCAGCACGTTCCGCGCGGGGAGCGCCGCCAAGCCATCCGCGAAAGGCATGTACCCGATCATGACCGGCCTTGCCTGAGCGCCCGTCGCCGCGATCGCGCTGAGCGTCGCGACCGCCAGCCTCGCCCGCGCGGCCGAACGCGCCCGGCCGGGCGCGGGTGACGATTTGGTTCGGCAACGCCTGCCCATAACGGCGTCCGGTTTGAGCATGATCAACTCCCCGCGCCTGTTCGACGTTGACGTATACGCAATGTCATGACAACTCTATGTCCAATATTTGGGGGTTCGATGAAGAGACTCGTCGCGGGCGTGATGCTGCTGGCTTCGCCGGTGTCCGGACGAGCCGGACCCGTCGTTCCGCCGCCCCTCGATCAAGTCGGACTTGACCGGTTCGCGGCGACGCTCGGCTTTGCGTTGACGGTGCTCGACGAGCACCCCGCCGACTGTCCCGGCGGCAAGCCCACCTGCTTCGCCGCCGACCTCGCGATCACGATGCCCGCCAGCCTGCCCGACGGCCTCGACGTCGCGCGGCCGGAAATTCGCTTCGGCTTCGTCAACGGCATCGCCGAGGTGCGCGACGACAGTTTCGCGATCCGGCTGGTCAACGGCGACCTGCAAGCGCTGACGCTGAAGCCGGGCGCGCATCTTGCGGCTGGCCGGGCCTATCACGTGCGATTGATCGGCAACGGTCACTGGTTCTCCGCCTATTACGCGCTGCCCAACGCCTATGTCACGGCCGAGGGACTCGCCGGCCGCGTGATCGCCGCCACGCGCGCGCGCGTCGACGCCGAGACCGGGCTGGAGACGCTGCCCTTCGTCGCGCCGATGACCGACGAGGCGCGGCTCACGACCCAGGCGCCCGACGACGCTACCCGCTGGCTGACGCCTGAGCGCGCTTTCGCGCTCTACGCCGCGCGTGGCGCGCCGGCGACGCCCGACGTCGCGATCCTGCCGACTCCGCTGCGCGCGACGCGGCCGGGCGGTGCACCGGTCGACCTGTCACGCGGCGTCCGCGTCACCGTCGCCGGC
>NZ_CAHJWX010000203.1 GCF_903643065.1 Sphingomonas bacterium
ACGGCTGGACCGCGGACGCCGCGCTCTCCTACGTGCTGCCGGTGGCGGGCGGGTGGAGCGTTCGCCCGGGCGTCGGCCGGCGCGGGACCGCGGTGTTCGTCGACGGCGGCGCGACGTTCGCCTGTGAAGCCGGGACGGTGCGCCCGTACTTGACGCTAGGTGCGCGCTATCAAGTGCAGGGCCGTACGCCTTATGCGGTGGCAGGGTTCAGCGGCGGCCTCGGCCCGCTCGCGGCTGGCGCGACCCGCGCGCCCGTGCTCGCCACGGCAACGCTGGGCGCCGACGCCGCGCTGACGCAGCGCTTGTCGCTGTTTGGCGCGCTCACCGGCGAGAGCGGCGACGCGGACCACCGCGCGGCGGGGAGAGTGGGGGTGAGGCTGGGGTTCTGAGGCGCGGTCGCCTCAAAGGGCGTCGAGGGCGTCGCGCAGCGCGTCGGGATCGATCGTGAAGTCGCTGCGATGCGGCGGCACCGTGTCGTCCGTCACCTTCCCGAACAGGACGCGGTAGTAATGGCCGCGCACCACCGACAGATCCCAGTAGAACGGCTCGATCCACCCCGTCGGTGCCAGATAGACCAGCGTGGTGGTCGGCCGGCAGAACATCGTGTTGGTCATTGCGGCCCCCATCTGGCCGACGACCACCTGCGCACCCGCGAATAGGCGAACCTGGTCGACGAAACTCATGCCGTCCGGATCGATCGTGGTGAAGCCGTAATCCCGCATCATCTCGGCAACCATGTCGGCGTTGACGATACCGCGGCCGTAGCCGGCGGCGCGACCGACATACAGCAGCGTGGGACTACCCGGATCCGGATCGCCGCCGATCGCCTGTTCCAGCGCGGCATGCGCCGCTTGGTCCAGCGCCGGCGGTAATTTCTGCACCGGGTGCAGGCTCACCGGCGTCGGATAATAGAGCTCGGCGAAGTGATACGCGCGATCCCTTTCCAGCAGGTCGATGTGTGTGGCCGCACCCAGCAGCGAACGGATGGACTCCTCGCGCACGCGATCGATGTCGGACCCATAGCCCTGGATTACGACGCGGACAGGCCGCGCATCGAGCCGTCGCATTGTCGCCATCGCCTTTAGCCGCGGCAGGTCGTCGACGAGCCAGTGGCCATAGTTGAACGATCCGGCCGAGCCGATGAACAGGCATTGCCAATTCGGGTCCGCGAAGCAAGCCCGATCTGCCCCGTCGATATCTGCGCGGGAAGCACGCCGCACGGCATGTCGATCGTTGGATCGGTACGTCTCGTAGACGATCGTCGGCGTCGTGGAGGCTCGTGCATACAGCACGCTGTCCGCAAGCACCGCGTCGGTCAGCCGGACCAGAACGGAGGCTGGACAATCCCTGGTCGCGATGCCGGCGTAGAACTGCAGCAGTTCCTGCGTGAATGCTGTCGGGCGCACGATGCCGCCCTCCGGAAAGCGCCAGCGATAGCGGGCCGTGGGGAACAGCGTGGCCACCGGCGCGATCCCCAGCATCGCCGGATCGGCCTCGGCCCAGCCGTGCGCGTCGGCAAGATCGCTCGGGAGCGCAGCACTCCCGTAGGTGAGATCAGCCGCGCAGCAGACATAGCCGAACCGTTCCGCCTCATGCGCCAACGGGGCGACCCCGTCGGCGTTCATGCCCGCGCCTGCCCAGTCCCGGCCTGCCAGTCCCGATGGCACGCCACGGCATCGGTACGCGCGGGGGGGCCGCGGGCGCGAAGTCCAGCCGCTCGAGCGACAGGTTGGACGAGTAGTAGGGATCATCGGCCAAGACATCGCTCCAGCGGGCGCGCATCCATTCGGCTTCTTTCTGCAGGCGTTCCGCGCGTTCGCCGGTCTTGTCGCTGCCGCGCGTCTTGCTCTCCTTGTGGATCAGCAGGATGTCCGGATCGCCCACCACCTTCAGGCCCCGCGCCCGCACCTTCAGGCACAGATCGATGTCGTTGTATGCGACGCTCAGTTCCGGCTCGAACCCGCCCACGTCCTCGAAAACCGAGCGCCGGACGAACATACAGGCGGCGGTGACGGCGGAGAACTCCTGCATCAGGCGGGCCTTGCCGAAATAGCCGGGGTCGGTCTCGCCGAAGCCGCCATGGGGCGTGCCGGCGATTCCGTGCTTACCCATACCCAGCGCGATCCCGAAATGCTGCAGCGTACGATCGGGATAGAGGAGGCGAGCACCGACAATTCCCACCTCGTCGATCGCGAGCAGCGCGCGCGCACGCGCCAGCCAGTCCCGCGCGAGCAGCTCCGTGTCGTTGTTGAGGAAGCACAGGATGTCGCCGGTCGCGTGCTCCGCGGCAAGATTGTTGATCCACGAAAAGTTGAACGGCGCGTCGTACGGCAGCACGCGCGCGACGCCCGACGTCTCGAGGGATGCGAGATAGGACGAGGTCGCGGGATCATCGGTGCCGTTGTCGACGACCAGGATCTCGACGTTCTCGGGCGCGGCGGCGAGGACAGAATCGATGCACGGCTTCAGCACATCCAGGCCATTACGCGTCGGGATGATGATCGAGACCGGCGTGTCGAGCGAATAGGCGGGCCGCACGCCGGTGCAGCCCGGCGAGAAGCCGCCGGTCGAGCGCAGCGGCATGCCGGTGCGCTCGAAATGGCCGTTGATCGCGAGTTCCGCCGCGACGATCGCATAGCTCTTCTGATCGGGCGCGATGGCGGTCGATCCGGGCGTCGTGCGCCAGTGGTACAGGATATGCGGGATATGGATGATGCGATCGTCCCGGCTGCGTTCGTAACAGCGCAGTAGGAGATCATAGTCCTGGCTCCCCTCCAGCCCGAGGCGGAACCCGCCGACCTCCTCCACGAGCGAGCGCCGGTACACGCCCAGATGACTGACCATGTTGTGCCCATACATCAGGAACTTGTTGAACATCCCCTTGAAATAGGGCGCGAACCGATAGTTCTGCATGCCGATCTTGTCCTCGTCGGAGAACAGGACGTCGGCATCAGGATGGATATTGACGTAGTGGGCGACGACGAACAGGGCATAGTCCGGGATCGCATCGTCGTGGTCGACCAGCACGATGAAGTCGCCGGTCGCGAGCCGCAACGCGCGGTTGCTCGTTTCCGATATATGGCCGTTCCTAGGTGAGCGCACGTACTTCATCCGCGAATCCCGTGCCGCATATTCGGCCAGCGTCCGCTCAACGTCCGGATCCGTCGAGTGGTCGTCGGCGACGCAGATCTCGAAATCAGCGTAGGTCTGTGCCAGCATCGAATCCAGGCAGTCGCGCAGCAGGGCGTTGGGCGTGTTATAGGTCGGCATGACGAACGAGAATTTTGGCCGGACCGCCATGTCCTGTGTCATGCGCGCAATTATGGCATAGTCGTCCTCGGACGGCCGCTCGTACCGGAACAGCCAGCGCCGGTAATGCGCGTCCAGGTCGAAATCGGACACCATCAGCATGAGCGAGGCTTCCGCGGCTTCGCGCTGCGTCATCTCGATGCTGTCGAAACAGGCGCGCGCAAGGTCGATCAGTGGCTCCACGTCGAGGTCGGCCGAGGCGCGCTTGCGGATCAGCGCTTCGGCCACGGCAAAATCGTCCACCGACCGGAACGCAAGCTCGGGATGGCGGATCGCGTTGGGCTTGCGATCGGGATCCCACCGCACACGCCTGATCCGTTCCGGCGCGGCCAGCAGCAGCGTGACCGGCGTACCGTCGGAGACGAAGGGCAGGCTGGTCTTCTCGTCGAATCCTTCGCCGTAATCGACGTAGAGCTGCCCGCTCAGCGGCCGTTCCTCGTCCAGCGGCTCGACGTCGATGGCAAGCACCGCCAAGCCGCCGCTGGCAGCGATCGCCTTGTCGAGCTCGAAGACGATCCACGGATCGTGCGCCATGAAGTGGATCCGGTCGGCCTCGTGATCCCCGGGCGCCACGATGTCATTGCCGGCTACCGGAACGAGCCCCGTGCTGCGCGTGCACAGCAGGTCCAAGACATGCTCGACCTCGATCGCGGCATCCGGGGATGGGGGCACCGCTACGATGTTGTTAAAATAATCGATCTCGGCGAGGGCGTGATGGTTGCCGTTTTCCTCCACGCTGCGCCGGTAGAAGGACACCGCCGCCTCGGGTTCGCCGCGCAGCTTGTGCAGGTGGCCGATGCTCAGCAGCAGGTCCGCATCGTTGGGCCTGCGTTCCAGCACCGCATGATAGGCAAGCATGGCCTCGTCCGACAGCCCGTTTTCCTTGAGCGCGTGGCCGAGCTGGACGCGAATCGCATCATCCAGGGGCCGGGCGACCAGATGCTCACGGTAATGAACGATCGCGGCGTTCCAGTCGCCGCGGTCGCGCGCGCGGTCGCCGTTCGTGCGGGAGGCGGAACGCCCGCTGCGCGAACGCCGCGCCAGCGCCAGCGCCGATTGCAGATCAAGTCTCTTCACTCCCGCGTCCCCTCGGCCCGGCTTCCTGCGATCGGCTAGCGGAAGGCCGCCGCGTTCACTAGACGCATTCGGGACAGCAGCGGCAGGGCGACGGGCGGGAGATGTTGAAGCTGCGGGCCGCTCGGCTGCGCGATGTGGCACGCAAGGCCGCCCGCGACCGGGACTGGCCGGGTGCCACGATCGCGTGGCGCAGCTATCTGGCGCGGCGGCCCGATGATGTCGGCGCCTGGATCCAGTACGGTCACGCGGCCAAGGAAGCAGGCGACGCGGACGGTGCGATCGCCGCCTACTCGCGCGCGCTGGCGGCAGTGCCAAGCGACGCGGAAACGTGGTGGCATTTGGGCGGCGTCTACCGGCGGAGGGGCGACCGCGCGGCCGCGATCGACTGTTTCGCCCGCGCGGCAGCGCTGGGGCCGGCGGGATACCGGGCAGCGGCCGAACTGGTCGAGGTGGGTGCGCGGGACCGGCTTCCGGGTGGCGCAGGCGGCGACGAGGCGGCGCGCTACCAGGCCTTCCGCCGGCAGCT
>NZ_CAHJWX010000204.1 GCF_903643065.1 Sphingomonas bacterium
CAGCGCGCCGCCGATCAGCGCCTGCCGCCGCGACGGCAGCGCTCCCGGCCGCGTCGTCTCGCGCGCGATCCAGCCTTCGTCCGTCATGGCGCCACTGCCCTTGCCGACAGGCGGCGGCGCAGCGGGGCCGCCAGGCTGTCGATCAAAAAGATGCCGAGCAGCGCGGTCACGAACATCGTCATGCCCGCCGCTTCATGAACAAATCCCTGCCCGGCCGCCTCGCCGAAATGATAAGTGACCAGCAGCAGCAGCAGCACCCGAACCAGGTTCGCGAGCACCGCGACGGGCAAAATACAGAGCACCAGCAACAGCATGTAACGCCAGTTCGCGCTGTGGCGAATGTAGCTGTAGAACAGGCCCAGCGCGGTGAGGCTGATCAGCGAGTTCATGCCCGCGCAGGCCGCCGCCACCAGCATCTCGTACTGGCCGATCTGGATGCTCACGCCCGATCCGGCGACCGGATAACCCAGCGCGCCGAGCAGCGTCACCGCCCAGCCCGACACCGCGATCTTGAGCGGCTGCGTCAGCAGCGCATAGAGCGTATCGGGGGGCGGAAAGGCGAACAGGAGGAAGATCAGCGGAAACCAGAGCCGGCGCAGCACCGGCCCGCCCACCGTCGCCAGGCCGGCCGTGAGCAGGATGGCGCACATCGCGGCGGCTTCCAGCTCGACGGTGCTGGTCACCCGCGCGAAGACGTAGAACGGCAACAGGACGGCGAGCAGCGCGACCGCGAGCACGGGCGAGCCGGGCCGGGCGACCGATCGCGCCGCCGGCCATTCGCGGCTCAGCAGCCAGACGCCGATCGCGAGCACGAGCGGGCCGTGCGCGCCCTGATCGGTGCTCCAGCTTTCGCGCGCGACGTGCGTCATCACCGGCGCGGCGAGCGCGCAGCCACCGAGCAGCAGCCACAGCGACACCGGCCATCGCCGCCATTGCGTCAGCCTGCCCTGGCGCGTCTCCACGATTGCCGAAATGAGCCACCCTCCCCGCCCATGTCGGATTGATGCCGACGGATCGTCCTATCCAAACGGCGCTTCGCTTGCAATCCAACGGTTTGACGGGGAACGGTGCCGATCCGGGACGAATGGCGCCTCCCGACCGGATACTTGCGCAATGTCGGCCGACCGGTCATCGTCCGGCCGGCCTTAGGCGCGAAAGGGTGACAGCGTGACGATCAACGCCGCGGGCGAGGCCCTGCTCCAGACCTTTGAGCGGGTCCGGATCATCAACCTGCCTGCGCGGCGGGACCGGCGGCGCGAGACCGCCAGGCAGCTCGCGCGACTGGGGCTGGCCGTTGATGGCGAGCGCGTCGCCTTCCATCCAGCCAGCCGCCCGACCGACGCCGGTCCGTTCACCACGATCGGCGCCCGGGGTTGCTTCATGAGCCACCTCGACATCCTCCACACCGCCGCCACCGACGGGTGCGCGAGCCTGCTGATCCTGGAGGACGACGTCGACTTCACGAGAGACGCCGAGCTGCGGCTCCCTACGACACTGGCGCGGTTGCGGCAGGAGGAATGGGGTTTGTTCTATGGCGGCTATCGGAACGCAGGTCCGCCCGTTCGCGGCGAAGAACTCGCGGCGGTGTCGCCGACGCTGACCATCGACACCTCCCATTTCGTCGGCTTCTCGGCGGCGACCATCGCGGCGGCCGCACCCTATCTGGCGCGAATGCTGGAGCGCGCGCCCGGCGATCCGGCGGGTGGACCCATGCACGTCGATGGCGCCTATAATTGGTTGCGACGCGAGCATTCCGATCTGGGCACCTGGCTCGCGCTGCCCGAACTGGGGATCCAGCGCCCGTCGCGCACCGACGTCCATCAATTGGGGTTCGCCGATCGAACGCCGCTGCTGCGCGAGATGACGGAACTCGCCCGCCAGATGGCCCGTCGCCTGCGGCGCTGATCCCGCCCGATCCGATGATCATGGCCGATACTTCGCCTTGAACCATGACCGTTGACTTCCGGGCGGCTCGGAGGGAACGGGCAAGGCATGTGTTCCGGACCGCGCCGATGAGCAACGATTCCGTCGCGCCTCGCGCGCGCGGCGTAATGAACTGGTCGGTGCAGCTGTGGGATCGCGTGATCCGCAATCCGTCGGCGATGATCATCGGCAACACGGGCGCGCAGAGCGTCCTGCGGATGGTGAGCAACGTCGCGCTCGCCCGGTTACTCCTGCCCAGCGCGTTCGGGCTGATGGCGCTCACCACGCTGATCCTGACCGGCATCACCATGGTGTCCGACGTCGGCATCGCGATCACGGCGCTGCGGGAAGGCGACATGAGCCGGGACGACGAGGATCGGCTGTGGACGATGCAAATGGTGCGCGGGGTCGGCGTGTCGGTGGCGATGCTGGCGGCCGCGGCGCCGGTGGGCTGGCTGTACGGCGATACACGCCTGCGTGACGTCCTGTTCGCGCTGGCGCTGGCGCCGCTCCTGCAGAGCTTGGCGAGCCTGTATCCCACGCTCGCGCTCGGCCAGCGCCGGCTGCTGCCGTCGACCCTGCTGGAGCTGGTCGGACGGGTCGGTGGCATGGTGCTGTCGGTCGGGATGGCGTTCATCACCCCGACGGTATGGGCGCTGGTGATCGGCTCGCTCGTGGGCACCGCCGTCCAGTCGCTGGGCGGCCACCTGATGGCGCGGCGCTGGCCGCGGCTGATCATCGACTTCCCCTACATGGCCCGGCAGTGGCGGTTCTCGCGCTGGATCCAGGCCTCCTCCACGCTGACCTTCGCCGGCGCGCAGGGCGACAAGGCGCTGTTTCCGTTCCTGTTCGGGCTGCCGGCGCTGGGCTTGTACGGCATCGGCAGCAACTTCGCGGCGATCCCCGCGCAGGTGACGCAGCGCTGGAGCGCCAGCGTCTACTACCCGCTGGCCGTCCAGTTCCTGACCGGCGGGGCCGAGCCGCGACGCCGGCTGCTGGCCGTCCGCACGACCATGCTGCTCTATACCGCCGTGCTGGTGCTGGCGCTGGCGGCGGTCGCGCCGGCGTTCTTCGGCCTGCTCTACGCCCGGCAATATCAAGGAGCGGCGCTGTTCGCGCAGATCCTGGCGCTGGGCGTCTTCTTCGACACCGCCGAATCGAGCCTGCGGCACTTTCCACTGGTCGAAGATACGCCGCGCTACGAGGTCTGGGTGGTGCTGGTCCGCCTCGCCGCCTTCGCGATCGGCGTGGCCGTGGTCTACGCCATCGGCGCCGGCGCGACGGGCTTCGCCTTCGCCTATGTGCTGGGCCTGGCCGTGGGTCATCTATACATGCTCGCGGTCTGCGTCCGGCGCGGCTATCTCCGCCCTCGCCTGGACCTGTTGATGACGGCGGCGCTGGTGGTCGCGGTGGTGGCGATCGACCGGCTGCCGGTGGCGAGCGGCATCGGGCCGCTGATCGCCTGGGGCGCCGCCATCGGGGTGGCCGGAACCGCGGCGCTGTTCGCCGTCTTCCGGTGGCGCGGACTGCCGTCCCTGTCCGCCGAGCCCGCGCCCGAGCTGCTGCGCGAGACGGCCGAAGAGGAACGGCATCTGTCAACCGAACGGGCGTGATCCGCGCGGCTCGTGGCTCGATCGATACGGCGGTGCCGCATCCTGATCGTCGGGCATGGGTCGGTGGCGCGCTAGGCCGCCAGCCTCGCCTGGACGGCCGGGCGGAAGCCGTTCGGGCCGTCGTCGATCAGCCCATAGCCGGCGGTCTGAAGGTGGAGGCTGTCCGCTTGGTAATAGGTGTTCGCGGCCCCGGTCGTCGGCGCCACACCCTGCACGCCGATGCTCGCGTCCAGGTGCAGCTTGACCAGCGTCGTGATCCCGGCGCGGTTGGCGGCGGTGTCCCAGAATGCGTTGTAGGCGACACGATCGGGATAGTGCGCCTGCCCAAAGCCATCGCCCCGGTCCGTCGAGGTGCCGAACAGCAGCTCGATACCGGGCGAGACGGCGGTCAGCGCGTCGATGAACGACCGTGCCGCCGCGATCGTCTGCGCCGGCGCGCTGCTCACATATTGCGCCTGATTGGCCCATTCGAACGCGCACACGATGTTGCGCGTGCCCGTCGCGGTCGGCGTATCGCCCAGTGACGGCAGCGTGCGGTTACGGAGATCGTCCATCGTGAAACCCGCGACTCCGAGCGCATCCCAACTGCCCCACGCCAGCCCGAGCCCCGCCTTGAGCTGGAACTGATAGCTGTTCGCGACGCCGACCGGATAACCGGCGGTCAGGCTGTCGCCCAGCATCGACACGATCCGCGCCGCGCCACCCGGCCGCGCCTGGCCGAGCAGCTCGCAGTAACGGCGGTGCACCTGCTTGAAGTCGGCGGCCGTGATCGCGCGGTTGAACACGATGACGGCGAGGATGTCGGCGCGGCCACCCGACAGGCTGCCCGCGTTCTTCCAGCCGCCGATCGTGATCTGGCCACCGGCCTGATCGGTGGTCGCGACCGCCGAGCCGTTGATCCCGTCCATCCAGAACTGCCGCGCGCCGGACCCGCTCCACCCGATCGTCCGCATCCCCGCGTCCGCGCAGTCGTACATCGAACCATAGCGGCCCGTCTGCGTCGGCGTCGCCTGGAGCAACAGCCCGGTGCCGTCGCCCGACGCGACCAGCACCGGGTTTACCTGACCCGCGCCGGCGGTCTGGATCGCGCGCGCCACGACCATGATCGCCCGTTCGCCACCGGTCATCGCGGCATTGGCGGCGTTCGCTCCCGCCGTCGCCAGCACCGCCGCGCCCGACAGCCGCACCGCCGGCAGCCCGCCGGAACTGGCCACGAAGCTGTGCGAAGCGCCGCTGTCCCCGGTCTGCCTCGCCACCGCGCCGCCGACCGCGTCCGTCCAGCTCGTCACCGCCGCACCATCCGCCAGCGCCAGCGTGGCCGGGTCCCACAGCGCG
>NZ_CAHJWX010000205.1 GCF_903643065.1 Sphingomonas bacterium
CCGCGCGCCTGGCCAACGACGGCGGCGCGGGCGACGTGCTGTGGCGGCCGGGCCTGACGCGTTGATTTGACGCGGCGCGGGCGATAGGCCGTCCCATGCCTCAGCCGGCGCCCGCGTCCGATCCCCTCGCGCAGCGCTTCGCCGCCGTGCGTGCGCTGAGCCTCGCGCTCGCCGCGCCCCTGTCCGACGCCGACGCCAGCGCCCAGTCGATGCCGGACGCGTCGCCCGCCAAATGGCACCTCGCGCACACGACCTGGTTCCTGGAAACCTTCATCCTGCGCGACCATGTGCCCGGCTACCGGCTCCACGACGAGCGCTGGCCGTTCCTGTTCAACAGCTATTACGAAGCCGAAGGCGGCCGCCACGCGCGCGACCGGCGCGGGATGGTGACGCGCCCGACGCTGGACGAGGTGCGCGCCTATCGCGCGCATGTCGACGCGGCGTTGGCGGACGCGCTGCCGGCGCTGGGCGCGGACGCGCGCGCGCTGGTGGAGCTGGGCTGCCAGCACGAGGAGCAGCATCAGGAGCTGCTCCAGACCGACATCCTGCACCTGTTTTCCGAGAACCCGCTGGAACCCGCGCTCTGGCCGGCGGCGACCAAGGTGCGGGTCGTCCCGAGCGAAGTCGAGGGGCCTGTCCCGAGCGAAGTCGAGGGGCCGGGGCCGATCGGCTGGCGCGAGCATGGGGGCGGGATCGTGTCGATCGGCCATGCGGGCCCGGGCTTCGCGTTCGACTGCGAGGGGCCGCGTCACGAGGTGCTGTTGCGCCCCTTCGCGCTCGCCGACCGCACCGTCACCAACGCGCAATGGGCCGCGTTCATTAACGATGGCGGCTATGCCGAGCCGCGCTGGTGGCTGTCGGACGGCTGGGCCTGGGTCAAGGCGCGGGCGATCGAGGCGCCGCTCTACTGGGCGCGCGATGGCGAGGGCTGGACCCGGTTCGGGCTGGACGGCCGCCGTTCGGTCGATCCCGCCGCGCCGGTGACGCACCTCAGCTTCTACGAGGCAGACGCCTATGCGTCCTGGGCCGGCGCGCGGCTGCCCACGGAAGCCGAGTGGGAGGCGGTCGCGGCGGACGAGGACGCGGGCGGTGGCCATCAGCTCGACCGCGCCGGTCCGATCGAGCCCCGGCCGGGCGTCGGGTTGTTCGGCGACGTCTGGCAATGGACGGGCAGCGCCTACCGGCCCTATCCCGGCTTCCGCGCGGCCGAGGGCGCGGTCGGCGAATATAACGGCAAGTTCATGTCCGGCCAGTTCGTGCTGCGCGGCGGCTCCTGCGCCACCCCGCGCGGCCATGTCCGCGCGAGCTACCGCAACTTCTTCTACCCGCACCAGCGCTGGCAGTTCACCGGTGTGCGTCTGGCGCGGGATCTGTAATCGTCATCCCCGCGCAAGCGGGGACCCATCTCCTGACGGTGATGCTTGATCGAGCGGGCGGGAGATGGGCCCCCGCGTTCGCGGGGGTGACCACGACATGACCGACGCCGATCCCCAGTTCCGCGCCGACGTCCTCGCCGGCCTCGCGACCAGTCCCAGGGCGATCCCCGCGCGCTGGTTCTACGACCGGCGCGGGTCCGAGCTGTTCGAGGCGATCACTGCGCTGCCCGAATATTATCCGACGCGCACCGAAGTGGGCATCCTCGGCCGCATCGGGCCGGCGCTGGCGCGGTGGACCGGGCAGGGCCGCGCGGTGGTGGAGTTCGGCTCCGGCTCGTCGGCCAAGACCCCGCTGCTGCTCCGCGCGATCGCGCCGTCGGCCTATGTGCCGATCGACATTTCGGGCGAGTTCCTGCGCGCGTCGGCCACGGCACTGGCGGCGGCGTATCCGGGGTTGCCGGTATGGCCGGTCGAGGCGGATTTCCTGCGCCCACTCGCGCTCCCGCCCGAGGTGGCGGACGCGCCCAAGCTCGGCTTCTTCCCCGGCTCGACGATCGGCAACATGGGCCCGCGCCAGGCGGTGGACCTGCTGCGCGCGATGGCGGGGACGCTGGGGGCCAAGGAACAGGGGGGCGCGCAGCTGCTGATCGGGATGGATCGGGTGAAGGACGCGGCCACGCTGGTCGCCGCCTATGACGACGCGGCCGGCATCACGGCGGCGTTCAACCTGAACCTGCTGGCGCGGATCAACCGCGAGCTGGCCGGCGACGTGCCGCTCGACGCCTTCGCGCACGAGGCGCGCTGGAACGATGAGGCCGCGCGGATCGAGATGCACCTGGCGGCGACCCGCGACCTGACCTTCACGATCGCCGGCGAGCGCTTCGTGATGACGGCCGGCGAGACGATTCATACCGAGAACAGCCACAAATACGGCCCCCGCGACGCCCGCCTGCTGCTCCGCGCCGGCGGCTGGGAACCGGTGGCGGAGTGGACGGACGAGGCCGGCCTCTTTGCGGTGCTGCTGGCGGAGGCACGGGGCGGGTCGGCGGGACCCTGACCGTTGAGGTGGTCAAGTCATGCCATTCGTCATCTTCAAGCGACTGCGGCGATGAGTGTACAACATCTCGTTCATGAGGGGATCGCGACATGATGCATCAACTGGTCACCACCTTCTCCGTCCCGCAAAGTCCTGAGCAGGTTTGGCAGGTGCTCACAGACCTGCCGTCATACCAGTCCTGGAACAGCTTCATGATCGCCGCAGCCGGTGAGCTGGTCGTCGGGAACAAATTGGAGATCACCCTCTCCCCCTCGCCAGACAGGAAAACGACGTTCAAGCCGACGCTCCTCGTCGTGGACAAAAGCCGCGAACTGCGTTGGCGTGGGCGCCTGATCGTCAAGGGATTGTTCGATGGCGAGCATTTCTGGACCTTGGCGGCTCATGGGCAGGGTGGCACGACCATTACCCACGGCGAAACATTCACGGGACTGCTCGTGCGCGTCGTCAAGCCAGAGACATTCAAGCCCGGTTTCGAGCGCATGAACCGCGACATGGCGGCGGAACTGACTCGGCGATTCGACGGCGGATAAACCTCGGTCGGCATTCGGACACATGTTCGTCAGCGACGCTGGTCTGCCATCTTCCACGCTGGGTGTTCGCGCCCTACCGAGCCGTGCATGACCGATCCCGTCGCTATCCTCTCTCTCTGGCGCGAGGGCCCTCGCGTCGTCGCGCTCAACGATCGGCCGGTGCGCAGCCCCGCCCATTATGTGCTGTGCTGGCTGCAACAGGCGTTGCGGGCGACCGACAATCCGGTGATCGACGCCGCCGTCCGGCTCGGCAACGCGTGGCGGCTGCCCGTGCTCGTCTATCACGGCCTGCGCGAGGATTACCCCTATGCGTCCGACCGGCTGCACCGGTTCATCCTGGGCGCGAGCCGCGATCTGGAGCGCGATGTCGCCGCGCGCGGGCTCGCCTGCGTCCAGTTCATCGATCGCGCGAGCCACCGCGAAAAGGGGTTGGTCTACCGCCTCGCCGCGCAGGCCGCGTGCGTGGTGGCGGAGGATCAGCCGGGCTTCGTCGCGCAATGGCAGACGCGGTCATTCGCCGGCAAGGCGGACCTAGCGGTGCTCGCGGTCAACGCCGCCTGCGTGATCCCGCCGCTGGCGCTCGATCAGGGCGTCAAGACTACGTCCGCGTTCCGGCGGCGGCACCAGGCGGCGCGCGAGGACTGGTATGGCTGGACCGACGAGGTCGCGACGGTGCCGGCCTATGCGGGCGAGCTGCCGTTCCGGCCGGATCGGCTTGGCGACCTCGCCGACGCCGACCTCGACGCGCTGGTCGCCGAGTGCGCGATCGACCACACGCTGCCGGTCGCCGCCAAATTCCCCGCGACGCGCGCGTCCGTCGTCGAGCGGCTCGCCCGGCTGCGCACCCACGTGCTGCCGGCCTATGCGCAGGCGCGCGGCGACGGCTCAACCAATGACGGCGCGAGCGAGCTGTCGCCCTACCTCCATTTCGGCGTCGTCTCCCCGCGCGAGATGGTCGCGGTGGTGCAGGAAGCCGACGTCACCGCCGACGCGCGCGCCAAGTTCCTCGACGAGCTGCTGACCTGGCGCGAGTGGTTCCACTACAAGGCGCGCGCGCTGGCGGTGCCCGAACATTACGATCGCGTGCCGAACTGGGCGCGCGCGCAACTGGCCGAGCACGCCGCCGATCCGCGCCCCGACCTGTGGGACCTGCCCGCGCTGGTGCGCGGCGAGACGGCGGACGAGAGCTGGAACGCCTGTCAGAAACAATATCTGCTCGAAGGCTGGATGCACAACAATCTGCGCATGTACTGGGCCAAGCGGCTGATCGCGATGACGCCCAGTCCGGAGGCGGGCTGGGCGACGGCGAACTATCTCAACGATCGGCTGAGCCTGGACGGGCGCGATCCGTCGACCTGGGGCAACATGGCCTGGGCGTTCGGCGACGCGCAGCCGGGCTATCGCCGCTTGCCCATCCAGGGCCTGGTGCCGATGCGCACCGACGCCTCGATCCGCAAACAGGCGAACGGGCCGGCGTTCCTCGCCCGTGAGGCGGCGCGGCCCGCGATCGACGTGCAGGTCCCCGCCGAGCCGCCCGCCGACCCCTATCTGACCGGCGAGGTGCCGTCGCCGATCAGGGCCTGACGCGGGCGCGCGGTTCGTGAGCGCCGCCAAGGTGGCTGCGCCGTTGCCGTGATCCCCTGCTTGCGGCGGGACGGTCTCATCGGCATGGCCGGCGCCATGACCCAGATCAGCGACCTCCTGCGCCTGGCGCCCGTCATCCCGGTGCTCGTGATCGACGACGCGTCCGCCGCGCGGGGGCTCGCCGAGGCGCTGGTCGCGGGCGGGTTGCGCGCGCTGGAGGTGACGCTGCGCACGCCCGCCGCGCTTGACGCGATCCGCGCGATGAAGGGCGTGCCCGGCGCCATCGTCGGCGCGGGCACGGTGGTGACGCCCGACCAGTTCGAC
>NZ_CAHJWX010000206.1 GCF_903643065.1 Sphingomonas bacterium
GCGATCGTGCGGCGCGGGGCGTATGTGGCGCCGGGCGCGATCCTGATGCCGTCGTTCGTCAACATCGGCGCGCATGTCGGCGAGGGCACGATGGTGGATACCTGGGCGACGGTCGGCTCGTGCGCGCAGATCGGGCGGGGCGTGCACCTGTCGGGCGGGGCGGGGATCGGCGGGGTGCTGGAGCCGTTGCAGGCGGAGCCGGTGATCATCGGCGACGGCGCGTTCATCGGCGCGCGCAGCGAGGTGGCGGAGGGCGTGCGCGTCGGCGAGGGCGCGGTCTTGTCGATGGGCGTGTACCTGGGGGCCAGCACGAAGATCGTCGATCGCGCGACGGGCGAGGTGTTCCGGGGCGAGGTGCCGCCGTACAGCGTCGTCGTGCCGGGCTCGACCGGCGGCGACCTCGGCCTCTACTGCGCGGTGATCGTCAAGCGGGTCGATGCCCGGACGCGGAGCAAGACCAGCATCAACGAGCTGCTGCGCGACTGACGCAAGCGATCGGCCGATCGCCGCGCCGTCCATGGTCGCGCTCCCGGTAGCGCGCGCTCCCGGCCGACGGTACACGGCCGCCATGCCCCATCCCAACCTCACCACCGATCGCCCGACCTTCGTCACGCATCTGGAATGCTCGATGACCGGCGAGCGCTACGACGCGGACCGGCTGCACGGGCTGTCGCGCGTCGGCCGGCCGCTGCTGGTCCGCTACGATCTCGACGCGGTCCGCGCCAACCTGCCCAGGCCGATGCTCGACGGCCGCCCCACCGATCTGTGGCGCTGGCGCGAGCTGCTGCCGGTCCGCCACACCGCCAGCATCGTCAGCCTGGGCGAGATCGAGACCCCGCTCGTGCCGATCCCCGCGTCCGGCGGCGCCAACGTGCTGGTCAAGGACGAGGGGCGGCTGCCGACCGGCTCGTTCAAGGCGCGCGGGCTCGTCATGGCGGTGGCGATGGCGCGCGAGCTGGGCGTGACCCGGATCGCGATGCCCACCAACGGCAATGCCGGCGCCGCGCTCGCCGCCTATGCCAGCCGGTGCGGGATCGAGACGATCATTCTAGCGCCCGCCGAGACGCCGGAGGTCAACATCCGCGAAATCGCCGCGCAGGGCGCGCGCGTGTACCGCGTCAACGGGCAGATCGACGAATGCGGCGCGATCGTCGGCCGGGGCGCGGCGGAGGGTCGCTGGTTCGACTTCTCGACGCTCAAGGAACCGTACCGGATCGAAGGCAAGAAGACGATGGGACTGGAACTTGCCGCGCAGCTCGGCTGGCGCCTGCCGGCGGCGATCTTCTACCCCACCGGCGGCGGCACCGGGCTGATCGGGATGTGGAAGGCGTTCGACGAGTTGGAGCGGCTCGGCTGGATCGGCCCGGAGCGCCCGCGCATGTACGCGGTGCAGGCGTCGGGCTGCGCGCCGATCGTGCGCGCCTTCGAGGAGGGCACCGAGCATGCCGAGCGCTGGGAGGACGCGCACACCGTCGCCGCCGGCATCCGCGTGCCCAAAGCGGTGGGCGACTTTCTGATCCTGCGCGCGGTGCGCGAGAGCGGCGGCAAGGCGCTGGCGGTGGGCGATCCGGCGATCCTCGCCGCGACGGACGAATGCGCGCGCCGCGACGGGCTGCTGATGTGCCCGGAGGGCGGCGCGACGCTGGCGGCGTACAAGGCGGCGCTGCGCACCGGCGAGGTGGACGAGGACGAACAGGTGGTGCTGTTCAACTGCGCCACCGGCCTCAAATACCCGCTGCCCCCGGCGGGCGAGCCGCTGGACAAGGATGGGCCGATCGACCTGGCGACGCTGTAGCAGGTGTCGCCGACCTGTTGCCCGCGCGCAACGCCACCGGCCAAATCCGTCGCGCGGCGGCGGAACCGTCCCAAAGTGCGACAGAACGGCTGGCCTGATTATTGTGAACCTATGGTTAAGCGGTATTAACCGTCGCGGGGCGCGAGGGGCGTCACGAACCGGGTGGGGATGCAGAGATGAAGATCGTTCTTTCCGCGGCGGCGGTCGCCGTGGCGCTGTGGGCTGGCGCCACGCCGGCGTCGGCTCAGGTCGTCTATACCTATGGCTCTGGCGCGAAGCTGTTCACGCTCGACAATCTGCCGACCGGCCCGTCGGGCACGCAGGCCTTCTACGCGCCGGATCAGAACAACAGCTCGCTCGGCCTGCCCAATCTCCCGGGCAATCAAGGTGTGCTGACGCAGACGGTGACCGGCACGACGCTGTCGCTGAGCACGCCGACCTTCTTCGCCGATGGCTCGAACGGGCCGGCCACCGGGATTCGCGTCGAGAACGACTCCACGAACTTCCCGTATCTCGGCGTGCCCGCGGGCGTGCAGGTCGGGATCGAGGCGAGCACCGGCAGCGGTGGCCAGCCGGCGCCGGTCTTCGTCAACTTCTCCGACGCGCTGTCCTATTTCTCGGTGAACCTGTATCGGCTCAACAGCGGCGCCGGCCCCGGCTCGCCGTTGCCCGTGATGTCGACGGTCACCGCTTATTCGGGGCTGAACGGGACTGGCTCGGTGCTCGGTACGGCGTTGGGCTCCATCACCGGCGGCCTCAACTTCGGCTACACCATCATCCAGCTGCCGAACCTCGTCGGCGCGCGGTCGTTCACGTTGCAGGGCGCCAACGGCCTGCCCAACTATGACGACATCACCGCCACGCTGTTCGTGGCCCCCGCCGCGGTGCCGGAGCCGGCGACCTGGGCGATGATGCTCGGCGGCTTCGGCCTGGCCGGCGCGGTGATGCGCCGCCGCACGCGCCGCACCGTCACCTTCGCCTGAACCGAGCCGGGGCCGCCGCCCGGCGGCCCCGCGCCATTCCATCGATCCGCCGCCGCGCGCGGCGCCCACGTCCAGGGACACATCATGAAGAAGCTCTCGATCGCCGCGCTCGGCGTGTTCGCATCGCTCACGCTCGCCGTCACCGGCGCGCAGGCCACCACCTACACCACCGACCCGTTCAACGGCCTGCAGCCCGGCGGCAGCCAGGACAACCCGTCGAACGTGTCGGCATTCGGCCAGTACTTCGCCTCCGCCAACGGAGGCGTGCTCAGCGCGCTCAGCTTCCTTGACAGCGACTCGACCACGACGGGCACCAGGCTGATTGTCCGAACCTTCGACACGGCGACCATGGCGGCGGGCACCGTGGACCTGTTCAACGGCTCGGGCACGATCTCCGGCTTCGGCGATCAATCCTTCGCCGACGGGAACGGCGGCTATGTCGACTTCTTCTATCGTCACAGCTTCACCTTCCCGTCGAGCGGGTCGAAACAGGTCGTCCTCACGCCGGGCCAGGCCTATATCGCCTATCTGGTCGACGCGCCCGGCAAGGACACGTTCAACGGCTCGACCACCTATGGCATCACGCTGGACGATGACGGCAATATCCTGACCGATCCGCCGACGGTCTGCTACCTTGGCGGTTGCGACGAGGGCACGCCGGTCGGCGTCCTGGGCAACGGCACCTATGCGTTCGGGCTTGGCAAGTACGACACGGCGCTGGGCGGGGCGGAGGTCCGGCAGACGGCGGGGGGCGCGTTTATTCAGACCGCCAATCCGACGCCTGGCCAGAGCATCTTCTTCCAGGCCGACTTCGCGATCACCATCGATCCGCTCGCTGCGGCCGTGCCGGAGGCGGGGACCTGGGGGATGATGATTGCCGGCTTTGGCTTGGCCGGCGTGGCGCTGCGCCGTCGTCGCACGACGGTGGCCTTCGCCTGACTCGACGAAGTCGTGACGCGGGGCGTCGCGCCGGTGGCGCGGCGCCCTGTTCACGCGCTCGGACAGTCTGCTCGCCGCTCCGCGCGACCGACCGCGCCAGTTCGAAGACGTCGATCCCTGTTCCGCGTCGCGGGGCTGGACTGGCGATCGGGCGCGGTTAGGCCGACCGGAAAAGAAGACAGGGTCGCGCGTCCTCCAGCAACGGGCACCCGCGCGTCATGAAACGACACCTCGCCTGCCTCGCCTTCCTGTCGGCCACGCCGTCGCTCGCCCAGACCAGCCCGTTCGATGGGACGTGGCAGGGTGACCTCGCCTCGGCCAAGCTTCCCGCCAAGCCCGACGTGTTCAGCGTCGCCGATGGCGTGTTCCGCTGCTCCACCTGCACCCCGCCGGTGACCACGCCGGCGGACGGCCGTTTCCACGCGGTCCCCAGCCATGACTATTTTGACGAGATGAGCGTCACCGTCGATGGCCCGACGCAGGTGAGCTAGCGTCCCGCCGCGCCGGCAAGGAGGTGAGCCGCTCGTCCGACACCGTGTCGGCGGATGGCCGGACGTTGACGAGTGCCTTCTCCTCCGCCGACAACGCCGCCGGCACCCCGATCGAGATCCATATGGTGGCGACGCGCGTCGCCAGGGGACCGGCGGGCGGGCACGCGGTGTCCGGCGCGTGGCGCCAGCAAGCGGTGCGGGATGTGAGCGCCCCGGCGCGGCTGCTCACCTTCAAGGAGGCTGGCGACCGGTTCACGCTGACCACCGGGACGGGCGAGAGCTACACCGCCACCTATGGCGGCCCCGCCGTGCCGATGGTGGGCGATTTCGGCGGGACGATGGTGTCGGTGTGACCAAGGTCGACGCGACCACCTTCACCGAGCTCGACACGCGCGGCGGCAAGCCGGTCTACCG
This sequence comes from Sphingomonas bacterium, assembly GCF_903643065.1. GTDB lineage: Bacteria > Pseudomonadota > Alphaproteobacteria > Sphingomonadales > Sphingomonadaceae > Sphingomonas. Next base: position 4,623 of record NZ_CAHJWX010000206.1, read on the forward strand.
CTACACCTATCATGTGGCGACCGATGGTCGAACGGTGGGCATCGTCGTGGATGATCTGCGCGCGGCCACCACGACCCGTCTGACCGCGATCAAGCAATAGGCGTCACACGCGCGGACAGTCCGCGCGCGCGCTCCGCGCGACCGGTCGCGCCAGCTCGAAGGCGTCGAACCCGCCTGGCCGGTCGAGCGGGCGGTAGTGGCGCAGCAGCGCGGCCAGCGCGGGATCGCGGCGGAATCGCTCCA
>NZ_CAHJWX010000207.1 GCF_903643065.1 Sphingomonas bacterium
ACGCCATCGAAATGAGGGGTCCCTCTTGGACGCCGATCACCCCGCTAAGGGGGTCCCTTTTGCACGCCGATCCACACGCTTGGCGCAACGGTCGGCTGTCCCTGGATGCCGACTCGGTGGTCGCGCTCAGGAAGCACCTGCGCCCGGAGGGGGAACTGCGCGAGCTGGTCGCCTTGCTACTTCCCGGCGAGGTCAGTCCGGAGCTGTGGCAGCGTGCGCTGGCGGGGCGCAAGGAGCGTCCTCGCCGCCAAGCCAAGGCGCTTCAAGGACGACGACCTGAACAGCGGCATGACGCTGGGAAGGTCGTAGAGACTGGTGCTCTCGGTCGAGAAGGCGAGGGGCCGGGCGAGGAGAGAACCGGCACGCCCGAAGACCGAGCCCGTCGCCACCGCGCATCTTCGGCGAGCATTATCGATGTCCCGGCGCGGTCGGCGCCTCTATTCGAGAGTGTTGTCTGTTCAAGACGCGAGGTCGCGACGATAGGCGCTGTTCAACCGATCCCAATCGATGAACTCGACCCTAAGCTTTTGCAGATTTCGATACTGCGCGAGCATCGAGACGAGCCCGTAGGAGTCGGCGACGCCGACGGTGGCATGTCCCTTGATCGAGTTTGCCACGCGCGCCGGTATTTCGCTCAATTCGGCACGATCGGTGAACTCGTGCCGCATCGAATGGAAGACATAACGAACGTCGTCGGTCACGGCCTTGTCGATGTATCGGTTCAGGCGATTACTGAGCGTCTTGACGAACGATGCTGCAGACTTGCCGTCGAAGTCGAACAGCGTCGTCTTTCCTGCAGCCCGGCGACGCGCGACATAATCGTCAAAGCCGAGCTCAATCAGCCTCGGATGGATAACGACGAAACGTTCGGAGCTTTCGTTCTTCGTGCTCTGACCGGCGCCCGTCCCCGTGATATGGACGTAGGTAAAGCTACCTTCGTACTCGTCGCCATACGTCCGTCGCATGTCGCACGAGTGCACGTCCCCGAGTGCGACTTGGCCGAACTCTCTCAGCCGCGGTCCGCTCACGACGCCGAACAGGAACGACCAGTAAAGCTCGTCCTGAAAGACGTATGGACCGGGAACATGCCGCTTAGCAGGTGCCCGACCCGCACATCCGGTGAACAGGGGAGAGTCGAACAGCTTCTGCATCATCCCCGATGTGAGCGAAAGTCGCGGCTTCTTCTGTCGGCTCCTCTTTTTGGAATAGCCGCGGATGGGCACACGCTCAGCGACGTTAACGCCGGTCCCGGTTTCCTCAACCACCGCGCTCAGGATTTGGCTCAAGGCCCCGACATCCTTCTTCACCGTGCCGGGTGCCAGCCTCTCGGGTTCGGAATCCTCCTTACTGCCGTCCTCCCACTCCTGCAGCACTCTCCGGTATGCCTCGATTGCTTCCCTAAAGGTGAGACCCGACGCCTCGAGTTTAGACAGCCGAAGCCGTGGCGGCATATCCGCTATCAAGTCGCGGAACTCGAGGACATGCTTCCGCTCAATGTCGACGAGGACCATGTCGCCGAGCAGCGCGACGAAGCGGCTGATGCCTCGCTTCGCTTCGACGACGGCGGAGTCGCCCGGCGCGCGCGCCTTTATCCATGCATCCAGCGCCTTGTTCAGCGGAAACGCCCATGCACCTGTCGGCCTAACCTTCGGCTGCCCGGCGGCATGCGTCGACGGCGGGGTGCCGGGTATCGTTAGGATCGCTTCTACGGCCGCTTCGGCATGGGTCGGCCAACTTGTGAAGACGTGCTCAACCAGTCGCCGCAGGTATGCCTCTGCGACGGCTCCATACACGTCGTCGCGATCGAGCTTAAGCTTCGGTATTACCGAACTCATATAGCTCACCGCGAACCAGATCGGCTTGAAGACGCGGCGTTCCAGCAGGAGCGCCGCAAGCCTGCGGTAGAGGATGCCGTCGGTCTTGCCGGTGCCCTCGAACAGCGAGGCGCGCAGGCGGAAGACTTCGCGCTCGTCTTCGTCCTCAATCGACGGCACCGGCTCATGGGCGGGCACCCTTTCCCTTGCTGACCAGTCGCCCCAAGATTGCGGGTCGCCAAGTGGCGCGGCGGGCTCCCAGGAGTCGATCACAGTCGAGGCGAGCAGGCCGAGCTGCTCAGCGATTACCTTGTCCATCGAACCGCGGACGGTCGCCAACCGCTCGAACGCGCGATCAAGGTGCACAAGGGCGTCGACGATTGCGCGCCGAGCGTTCCCCTCGCGCAATTGACTTATTTCGGCGGAGAACTTGGCGACGAGTTCGGCGCGCTTGGTTCTCGCCACCGCTGGGTCGGTTGTCTTGAGGGATTGAGTCCACTCGCGCTTGCCCACGAGGTGCCGGATGTCCGGCGGCACGCTCATCCGGAACTGCTCGAACTTCGAACCATCCCGCTTCACCGAATGCGACATGCGACGCCCCATTTGTAGCACCCATCTGTAGCACCGGGCACCTAACGAAGCATTGATTTCGCACCTTTTCCGCTGCTCTCAGCGACTTGGGCGAGAGCTGGTGACCCCTACGGGAATCGAACCCGTGTTTTCGCCGTGAGAGGGCGACGTCCTAGACCGCTAGACGAAGGGGCCGTCGCGGGAGACGGGCGGGTAAGGGACGCCGCGGCGGGCGTCAAGCCGCCTGGCGGCGCGCGTCCAGCTCCTCGTTGAGCATCTCGGCGAGCAGGAAGGCGAGTTCCAGCGATTGCGACGCATTGAGGCGCGGGTCGCAATGGGTGTGGTAGCGATCGGCGAGGTTCTGTTCGGTCACGTCGATCGCGCCGCCGGTACATTCGGTCACGTTCTGTCCGGTCATCTCGGCATGGATGCCGCCCGCGTGCGTGCCCTCCGCGCGATGGACGGCGAAGAAGCCGCGCACCTCGGCGAGGATGCGCTCAAACGGCCGGGTCTTGTAGCCCGTCGCCGACTGCATCGTGTTGCCGTGCATCGGGTCGCATGACCAGACGACGGGATGCCCTTCGCGCGTCACCGCGCGGACGAGGCGAGGGAGGGCAGCTTCGATCTTGTCCGCGCCATAGCGGGTGATCAGCGTGATCCGGCCGGGCACGCGGCGCGGATTGAGCGTATCGAGCAGCCGCAGCAGCGCATCCGGCTCCAAGCTAGGTCCGCACTTCAGCCCGATCGGGTTGCCGATGCCGCGCAGGAACTCGACATGCGCGGAGCCCGCGAACCGCGTGCGGTCGCCGATCCACAGGAAATGCGCCGACGTGTCGTACCAATCGCCCGTCAGCGAGTCCTGCCGGGCCATCGCCTGCTCATAGGGAAGCAGCAGCGCCTCGTGGCTGGTGTAGAAGGCGGTCTGGGCCAATTGCGGGACCGTTTCCGGATCGATCCCGCAGGCGCGCATGAAGTCCAGCGCGTCGCCGATCCGATCGGCCGTCTCGCGGTACTTGCGGCTCCACGGGCTGGAACCGAGGAAATCATGGGTCCAGCGATGCACCTGGTGGAGGTTGGCATAGCCCCCTTGCGCGAAGGCGCGCAGCAGGTTGAGCGTTGCGGCGGCCTGCGAATAGGCGCGGATCATCCGCTGCGGGTCCGGTCGGCGGCCCTCGGCGGTAAAGGCGATGTCGTTGACGTTGTCGCCGCGATAGGCGGGCAGCGTGTCGCCCGCCTGCGTCTCGGTCGGCGCCGAGCGCGGCTTGGCGAACTGGCCCGCCATGCGGCCGAGCTTCACGACCGGCAGCTTGGAGGCATAGGTCAAGACCACGGCCATCTGCAGGATGACGCGGAACGTGTCGCGGATGGTGTTGGGATGGAACTCGGCGAAGCTTTCCGCGCAGTCGCCACCCTGAAGCAGGAAGCCGCGACCCGCCGACACTTCCGCCAGCGCCGCCGTCAGGTTGCGCGCCTCGCCCGCGAAGACGAGCGGGGGATAGGAGCGCAGCGTGTCGGTCGCGACGCGCAAGGCGGCCGCGTCGGGATAGTCGGGCTGTTGGCGCGCGTCGTGCGCGGTCCAGCTGTCGGGGGCCCAGGCGGGCATGGCACAACCTTGCTCTGTTCGAGCCGGCCCATGCGCCAGCGGGGGGCAAAACGCTAGTGGCCGTCCACCGCCGCCAGGATCGCGCGGCCATAGGCGGTCTTCTTGAGCGCCTCGCCCGCGGCGCGCGCCTGATCCGCCGTGATCCAGCCCTGTTCGAACGCGATCTCCTCCAGGCAGGCGACCTGGATGCCCTGGCGATGCTGGATGGTGCGCACGAACTCGCCGGCCTCCAGCAGGCTGTCGTGCGTGCCCGTGTCGAGCCAGGCATAGCCGCGGCCCATCTGCTCGACGAACAGGTCGCCCGCCTCCATGTACAGGCGGTTGAGGTCGGTGATCTCATATTCGCCGCGCGCGGAGGGGGCGAGGTCGGCGGCATAGTCGAGCACGCGGTTGTCGTAGAAATACAGGCCGGTGACCGCGCAGTTGCTCTTGGGTCGCGCGGGTTTCTCCTCCAGCGAGATGGCGCGGCCGTCCCCGGCCAGCTCGACCACGCCGTAGCGCTCCGGATCCTCGACGCGGTAGGAGAAGACGGTGGCGCCCTCCGCGCGCGCGACGGCGCTCGCCAGCAGGTCGGTCAGGTGCGCGCCGAAGAAGATGTTGTCGCCCAGCACCAGCGCGACGCGATCGTCGCCGACGAAATCGCGGCCGATGGTGAACGCCTGCGCCAGCCCTTCCGGGCGCGGCTGCTCGGCATAGTTCATCCGCAGGCCCCAGGCGCCGCCATCGCCGAACATGCGCCGATAATTGTCGAGGAACTCCGGCGACGAGATGATCAGCACGTCGCGGATGCCGGCCAGCATCAGCACCGACAGCGGATAATAGATCATCGGCTTGTCGTAGACGGGCAGCAGCTGCTTGTTCACCGCCAGCGT
>NZ_CAHJWX010000208.1 GCF_903643065.1 Sphingomonas bacterium
CACCAGCGCGTCGCGCCGGCGCGGGCCGCCAGCCGACAGCGTGTCCGCGATCAGCCGCGCCTCGCGCAGCGCCTGCGCCACCCGCCCGTCGACGATCCGCGACCGGAACGAGTCGAGGTAGAAGAAGCCGCCCGCCAGCAGCAGCAGCGCGACGATGTTGACCGCCAGGATGCGCCCGGTGAGCGACACCTGGCCCGACCAGCGCAGCGCCAGGTCGCCGGGGTCACTCGTCCGAGAAGCGATAACCCGCTCCATACAGCGTCTCGATCGCGTCGAACCGGGGGTCGACGGCCCGGAACTTGCGGCGCAGGCGCTTGATGTGACTGTCGATCGTGCGGTCATCGACATAGATGTCGTCGCTATAGGCCGCGTCCATCAGCTGGTTGCGCGTGCGCACGATGCCCGGCCGCTGCGCCAGCGTCTCCAGGATCAGGAACTCGGTGACGGTCAGCGTCACCGGCTCGCCGCCCCAGGTGGTGCGATGCCGCGCCGGGTCCATCGTCAGCCGTCCCCGCGCGAGCGGCGCGGCCGCGTCGGCGTGCGCCTCGCCGCCCGGCTGGGTCAGCTCGACCCGACGCAGGATCGCCCGGATCCGCGCCGCCACCAGCCGGGGCGAGAACGGTTTGGCGATATAGTCGTCCGCGCCCGCCGCCAGTCCCTGCGCCTCGTCCAGCTCGTCGTCCTTGCTGGTGAGGAAGATGACCGGAAGCCGGCTCTTCTCGCGCAGCCGCCGCAGCAGTTCCAGCCCGTCCAGGCGCGGCATCTTGATGTCGAACACGGCAAGGTCGGGCGGGTCCGCGGTCAACGCCTTGAGCGCCGTCTCGCCGTCCGAATAGACGCGGGTCAGGAAGCCCTCGGCCTGAAGGTAGACCGACAACGAGGTCAGGATGTTGCGGTCGTCATCGACCAGGGCGACCGTGGCCGTCATCCCCGCGCGCTTAGGCCAAGCCGCCATCGCGCTCAACCGGGGACGATTCCGCGTTTGACCGGGTGTCAAGCGCTGGATAAGCGCCGGGTTTACCGGACAGGGAGACATCGGTTGGCGGACGAGCGCGGCCCCGGGCGGGGCTTGAACGAAGGGCTGGGCGGCGACGTCGTGCGCGCGGAAGCGCGGGTCCACTGGAACCTGGGCACGTCCGCGCTGGTCGAGGCGGCGGTGACGCGCGGCGAGGGGAAGCTCGCCGCCGACGGGCCGCTGGTGGTGGAAACGGGGCCGCATACCGGCCGGTCGGTGCGCGACCGCTATCTGGTGCGCGACGCGGAAACCGAGCAGACCGTCTGGTGGGGCAAGTCCAACCAGGCGATGGACCCGGCGCATTTTGCCGCGCTCAAGGCCGATTTCTTTGCCGCGCTCGGCGACAAGCCGGAGCTGTTCGTCCAGGACCTGCACGGCGGCTCGCAGCCCAGCCACCGCGTCAAGGTGCGCGTGATCAACGAGTTCGCCTGGCACAATCTGTTCATCCGGACGATGCTGGTCCGCCCGAGCGCGACCGAACTGGCGGGGTTCGCGCCCGACTACACGATCATCGACCTGCCCAGCTTCCGCGCCGATCCGGCGCGCCATGGCTGCCGGTCGGAGACGGTGATCGCCGTCAATTTCACCGACAAGCTGATCCTGATCGGCGGCACGCGCTACGGCGGCGAGATGAAGAAGTCGGTGTTCAGCCTGCTCAACTATCTTCTGCCCGCGCACGGCGTGATGCCGATGCATTGTTCGGCGAACATCGGCCCGGCCGGCGACACCGCGGTCTTCTTCGGCCTGTCCGGCACCGGCAAGACGACGCTCAGCGCCGACGCTGCCCGCACGCTGATCGGCGACGACGAACATGGCTGGTCGGACACGGCGGTCTTCAATTTCGAGGGCGGCTGCTACGCCAAGATGATCCGCCTATCGGCCGAGGCCGAGCCCGAGATCTTCGCCACCACCAAGCGCTTTGGCACCGTGCTGGAAAATGTGGTGATGGATCCGAACACGCGCACACTCGATCTCGACGATCCCAGCCTCGCGGAGAACAGCCGCGGCGTCTACCCGATCGACTTCATTCCCAACGCGTCGGCCGACAATCTCGGCCCGGTGCCGCGCAACATGATCTTCCTGACGGCGGACGCCTATGGCGTGATGCCGCCCATCGCGAAACTGACGCCCGATCAGGCGATGTACCATTTCCTGTCCGGCTACACCGCGCGCGTCGCGGGCACGGAGATCGGCGTGGTCGAGCCGGACGCGACCTTCTCCACCTGCTTCGGCGCGCCATTCATGCCGCGCCATCCGTCGGTATACGGCAACCTGCTCAAAGAGCGGATCGCGGCCGGCGGCGTCGATTGCTGGCTGGTCAACACCGGCTGGACCGGTGGCAAGTACGGCGTCGGCCACCGCATGCCGATCAAGGTCACGCGCACGTTGCTGAACGCCGCGCTCGACGGCAGCCTCAACGACGCGCAGTTCCGCGCCGACCCGAATTTCGGCTTCCAAGTCCCCGTCAGCGTGCCGGGCGTCGACGCGCAGATCCTTGATCCGCGTGCGACCTGGATCGACAAGGCGGCCTATGACGCGACGGCGGCCAGACTGGTCGACCAGTTCGTCGAGAACTTCGCGCAGTTTGCCGAGCATGTCGACGAAGGCGTGCGGCAGGCGGCGCCGAAGGTGCCGGAGGCGGCCTGATCGCTTCGTCATCCCGGCCTCGTGCCGGGATTCAATTCGGAACGGGCGTGTTGTTGCGTTATTGAGACCCGCCCGATCGGGGCGTGGATGCCGGAACGAGCCCTTCATCACGGGGTAGCGCTTCCTCCACGACCTCCTTACAGCCCCGACATGGACATCCGCCTCGGCCTGACCTTCGACGACGTCCTGCTCGTTCCCGGCGCCAGCGCGGTACTGCCGACGCAGGCGGACACGCGGACGCGGCTGACGCGCGGCATCGGGCTGTCGATCCCGATCGTGTCGGCGGCGATGGACACCGTCACCGAATCGGCGATGGCGATCGCGATGGCGCAGTTTGGCGGCATCGGCGTGCTCCACCGCAACCTGTCGGTCGCCGAACAGACCGCCGCCGTTCGCCAGGTTAAGCGGTTCGAGAGCGGCATGGTTGTCAACCCGGTCACGATCGCGCCGACCGCGACGCTGGCGCAGGCGCAGGCGCTGATGACGCAGCACCGGATCAGCGGCGTGCCGGTGGTCGAGGCCGATGGCCGCCTCGTCGGCATTCTCACCAACCGCGACGTCCGCTTCGCCGAGAACCCGCGCCAGCCGGTCGCCGAGCTGATGACGCATGACAACCTCGCCACCGTGTCGGTCGAGGTCGGCAAGGAGGATGCGCGCCGGCTGCTGCACGGGCGCCGCATCGAGAAGCTGCTGGTGGTCGACGACGAATATCGCTGCGTCGGCCTCATCACCGTCAAGGACATCGAAAAGGCGGTGACCTACCCGGACGCAACCAAGGACGCCGCCGGCCGGTTGCGCGTCGCCGCCGCCACCACGGTCGGCGACAAGGGGTTCGACCGGACGGAGGCGCTGGTCGACGCCGAATGCGACCTGATCGTCATCGACACCGCGCATGGCCACAACCGCGACGTTGCGGCGGCGGTGGAGCGCGTTAAGAAACTTAGCAACGCCGTCCAGGTGGTCGCGGGCAATGTCGCCACCGCCGAGGCGACCCGCGCGCTGATCGACGCGGGGGCGGACGCGGTCAAGGTCGGCATCGGCCCCGGCTCGATCTGCACCACCCGCGTCGTCGCGGGCGTCGGCGTGCCGCAGCTCACCGCCGTGATGGACTGTGCGGGGGAGGGGCAGCGCCATGGCGTCCCCGTCATCGCCGATGGTGGCCTGCGTACGTCCGGCGATCTCGCCAAGGCGCTGGCGGCGGGGGCATCGACCTGCATGGTCGGCTCGCTGCTCGCCGGCACGGCGGAGGCGCCGGGCGAGACCTTCCTGTACCAGGGTCGCGCCTACAAGGCCTATCGTGGCATGGGCTCGGTCGGCGCGATGGGGCGCGGCTCGGCGGACCGGTATTTCCAGGGCGAGGTCAAGGACCAGCTCAAGCTCGTGCCCGAGGGCATCGAGGGGCAAGTGCCGTTCAAGGGCCCAGCGCACGAGGTCATCCACCAGCTCGTCGGCGGGGTAAAGGCCGCGATGGGCTATACCGGCGCCGCCACCCTGGCGGAGCTGCGCGATCGGGCGCAGTTCATCCGGATCACCGGCGCGGGGCTGCAGGAAAGCCACGTCCACGACGTGACGATCACGCGCGAGGCACCGAACTACCCGACGCGATAACGCGCGAACAGGGTAGCCGCGCGAGACGTACCGAGGGGCCCCGTCATCCCGGCTTCGTGCCGGAATCCATCTCCGGCTGATCCTCCCTTCCCATGACGAGCAAGGCGCTGTCCTACACGCCGCGCCCATGCGAAGGCTGGATGATGTCCGTTCCGTTCAGCCCGCCCATTCGCCTCTCCAACATCAACTTGTCCCCGCGACCCGCTTCACGGAGCCTCAAGATCATCAACTTGTCATGACCCCGCCCGCCCGCACCCAGGCCGCGATCGAGCTGCTCGACGCCGTCATAGCCGCCGCGCGCGATGGTGGTCCGGCCGCCGATACGTTGATCGCGCGCTATTTCGCGACCCGCCGCTATGCCGGGTCGAAGGACCGCCGCGCCGTCCGCGAGCTGGTCTATGCCGCGATCCGCGCCGGTGGCGAACGCCCGGCGAGCGGCCGCGCGGCTGTGCTGTTGCTCGCCGGCCGCGACGACGGGCTCCGCGACAGCTTCGACGGCTCGATGTCCTTGGTGGTCGGCACTCACACTCACTGCCCCACCAGCGACCACCAGGTGTTGCCCGGCGGCACCGCCTACCAATCCGA
>NZ_CAHJWX010000209.1 GCF_903643065.1 Sphingomonas bacterium
TGAATCCGTCTACGCCGAAGCGCTTGAATACCGTGTCGCTGTGCGATCGGGCACCCTGCTCGGCAAGTGCCGGTGATCCCATCGGTACGCGGCTCATGCTTTCCACCCCAGCCGCAACCACCACATCCTGGGTGCCCGACATCACGGCTTGTGCGGCGAACTGCACGGCCTGTTGCGAGGAACCGCACTGGCGGTCGATCGTGACGGCGGGCACACTCTGCGGCAGGCGCGAGGCGAGCACCGCGTTGCGGCCGATATGATTCGACTGCTCGCCCGCCTGGCTGACGCACCCCATGACGACATCCTCGATCGCCGCGGGATCGATGCCGCTGCGATCGACGATCGCGTCGAGCGCAACCGCGCCAAGATCGTTGGCATGAACACCGGCAAGTCGCCCGTTGCGGCGGCCGCCGGCAGTGCGGACGGCCTCTACGATATAGGCATGTGCCATGGACGAACTCCGATAGGGGTTAAAGCGACTGGCCGTCGTCAACGGTGATCGAGGTGCCCGTCACGGCGCGCGCGCCGTCCGAGCAGAGGAACAGCAACGCGGCGTCGAGATCGTCCGCCTCGAGAAGCCGCCGACGGTGGAACTTGGCGATCTGCGCCGCGCCCTGCGGCGTGTCGAACCATTCCTGGTTGATCTCCGTGCGGATATAACCCGGCGCGATCATGTTGACGTTTATTCCCTGACGTATCCAGTCGCGCGCCAGCACCTTGCCCATCTGCGCCACGCCCGCCTTTGACGCGCTGTACGGGGCCAGACCCACATCGATCTTGAAGGCCGTAATCGATGTCACGATGACGATCCGCCCGTGCTGTCGCTCGCGGCTGCCGGCGGCGATCAGGCGGCGCGCGCCCTCGCGCGCCGTGAGGAACGGACCGCGCAGGTTTACCGCCATCAATTCGTCAAATCGGGCGACGTCCACCTCGACGGCCGCCGACTCGACGTTCATCCCTGCATTGGCAACGATCGTGTCGACCGTGCCGAACGCGGTCTCCGCGGCATCATAGGCGGCGATAACCGAGGCTTCATCGGTGACGTCCATCCCGACCGCGATGGCGCTGCCCCCAGCGGCCTCAATCGTGGCGCATTGCGCGGCCAGCCGTTCAGCGCGGCGTGCGGCCAGCACGACCTTGGCACCGGCCGCTGCCAGTGTGTGAGCAAATCGGGCGCCTAGTCCCGATGACGCGCCGGTGACGAGGGCCACGCGCCCCGTCAGGGTCGGGCTAAAGCCGGTCACGATTGTGGTGCTCACAATTACACCGGTCCAGCTATTTCACCTAGTAATAGACCTAAGGCGGGTCGATCAGCTTCGTCAAGCTGGCATGCGCTCGGGGCGTTGCGGACCAAGCTGATGCTGGTACGATCTTCTGATGAGGATAGCAGACGAAGCCGGGCAAAAGGAAAGGGCGAGGCCGCAGGAGAAGATCGGAATTGATTATGCCTTGTTGCTGGGCGCCGACGCGACCGGCGACACTATGCTAGATGCCGCTGCTCGTTGCGTAGCTCGCAAGGGCTTGGATGCGGCGTCGCTTGACGAGGTCGCGGCCGAGGCGGGGGTGTCGCGCACGACCCTCTATCGGCGGTTCGGCAATCGCGAGGCGCTGTTCCGCGCGCTGATTGTCGAGCGCGCTCAGCCTTTTCGCGTCTGGTCGGAGGGCGTGCTGCTGGGTCCCGGATCACCCGCAGAGCGCATCGAGCGCGTGCTCGTTGCGGCCATTATGCAAATCCAGCGGGTCGGGTGGCTCAATGCATCGCTTTCGACAGGTATGTCGGGCTTCGGGATGCGGGTATTTAAATCGGCGCATGCGCTGCTGGCGCAGCAGACAATGGAGCGGCTGCTAGAATCGCTTTTGGACGCGCGCGCGCGCGATGCGGGCGTGACCGTTCCAGAACTGCTCGATTGGCTGGCTGAACAGATGATCCTGCTGGCATCGGCGCGGCGGTGGGACGAGGCGGTGCTGCGCCATCGACTGCATTACTTCGTCATTTCCGTCATTGCCCCCGAGACATCGAGCAATGATGCGACGCTGGCGCGGCTGTCCGCCATCGAGGAGCGGCTCGACCAGCTGCTATCGGCGGGTAGAAACAAAGGCTAGACGCCGTACCGTCTTTCGGTACAGTACAAGGCAGATGTTTCAGGCGCGATGACAGCGCCGAGGTTGAGGTGCTGGATGGTCGCCCGATCGGTCATGCTGCGAGAGGGCACCACGCAACATATCGCTGCCGAGTTCGGCCTGTCGGCCATGAAGGCGTTTCGCGGCGCCGGCGTCAATGAGCTGCTCGCTCTCTTTGGCGGGTGTTTCAACTGCGCGACTTGCCATGTCGTCGTCGCTGGCAGCTGGGCTGACCGGGTAGGTCCTCCGAGCGCCGACGAGAGCGACCTGTTCGATTGCTCAGCCCGTCGTGCCGCCACGTCGCGGTTGTCGTGCCAGATCGACATCAGGTCGGCGCTCGACGGACTCAAAGTCGCGATTGCCCAGAAAGACTGAAGCGATTGCTCGGGAGAAAGCCATGCAAGACACGCCCACGCTCGCCCCCGTTCCTGCGCACGTCCCGCCGGATCTGGTCAAGGCGTTCGACTTCAACGCCGGGTCGGGAATGGAAAGATGCCCCTTCGCCACTACGCACCGACTGCATGGCGACCGGCCAATCTTCTGGAATCCGGCCGATCTCAGGATGGGCGGATCGTGGGTCCCGACCCGGGCGGAGGACATCCGCTTCGTCCTCAACCGGCCCGACCTGTTCTCGAACAGGGGCGAGGCGGGGTTCTCGGCGCTGATGGGCGAGCAGTGGGACCTGATCCCGCTTGAACTCGACCCTCCAGAGCACGGCAAGTTCCGCCAGTTGCTGAACCCCCTTCTATCGCCGCCCGCCGTCGCCAGGCTGACGCCGCGGATCAAGGAACGGTGCGCGGCGCTGATCGACCGGGTGCGCGGCGTCGGAGACTGTGAATTCATGGGCGCGTTCGGGCGGGCGTTCCCGGTAGGAGTGTTCATGGAGTTGATGGGCCTGCCCGAGGACTTGTATGACACCTTCATCGACTGGGAATTCGCATTGCTGCACGCGCCCGACTTCGGCCGCAAGGCGGCGGCGGCCGTCGCAATACGCGATTTCCTGCGCGATTTGGCGAACCAGCGCCGCGCTCATCCGACCGGCGACCTGACGAGCATCGTCGTTCATGCCGAAATCGATGGCCGCAAGCTGAGTGACGACGAGGTGAAGGGCATCCTCTACCTGCTCTTCGTCGGAGGGCTTGATACGGTGGCCGCGTCGCTCGGCTTCTTCTTCCGCCATCTTGCCACCGACCTCGATCAGCAGCGGATGCTGCGCTCACATCCCGATCGGATTGACAAGGCGATAGAGGAGCTGTTGCGCCGTTTCTCGGTCGTGACGACGTGGCGGCAATGCAAGGTCGATGTCGAGCTTGCCGGCGCGCGGCTGAAAGCAGGTGACTGGATCACCTGCAACGATTCGCTCGGCAGCCTTGACCCGTCTGAATTCGCCGATCCGATGACGGTCGATCTGGATCGCCGAAACGTGCGTCACCTCGCCTTCTCGTTCGGACCGCATTTCTGCATGGGCTCGCATCTGGCGCGCCGCGAGCTATCGGTCGCGCTGCATGCGTGGCTGACGACCATGCCGGAGTGGCGGCTGAAGCCCGGCGCTCCGGTCGTCGTCCACGGCGGGCTGTTCGGGGTAGAGCATCTCGAGCTGGAATGGGCCGCGTGATGGCCACGCGGACCCCTTCCGCCCTGTATATCGACGGCCAATGGGTCGATGCCGCCGAGCGCGAGGCCATCATCAATCCAGCGACCGAGGCGGTTATCGGCGACGCGCCGCTCGGCGGCCGGGGCGATGTCGATCACGCCATCAGCGCCGCTCGCCGCGCGTTCGACGACGGACCGTGGCCGCGTTTGCCGGTCGAACGGCGGCAGGCATTGCTGACCGCGTTCCTGGATGCGATCGACGCGCGATCGGACGAGATCGTTGCGCTGATCGTGGCGGAAGCCGGATCGACGCAGATGCTCGCGCGCATGCTTCACTATGGCGTGCCGATGCAGCACGCGCGGCACATGGTCGCGCTCGCCTCGCGCCCGGCGGTCACGCCGCTGCCGGTCGAGGCGACACCCGACATGGCGGGCGGATTGACGCTTGGCGCGGGGGTGCTGGCGCGCGATCCGGTCGGCGTGGTGGCAGCGATCACCGCCTATAACTTCCCGTTCTTCCTCAATCTCGCGAAGATTGTTCCAGCGCTGGCGGTCGGCTGCACGGTCGTGCTCAAGCCATCGCCCTACACCCCGATGGAGGCGCTGATTCTCGGCGAAATCGCCGATGCGTCGTGCCTGCCGAAGGGCGTGCTCAACATCGTGACCGGGGGCAAGGAGGTCGGCGAGGCGTTGACCAGCGACCGTAGGGTGGATCTCGTCAGTTTCACCGGTTCCGACTCGGTCGGCGCGGCTATCCAGGCTCAGGCCGCCCCGACACTGAAGCGCGTGCTGCTTGAGCTCGGCGGCAAGTCGGCAATGATCGTCCGTCCCGATGCCGACCTGACCGAAGCAGCCGCGAACGGGTTGGGAGGCTTCACGATCCATGCAGGGCAGGGCTGCGCGTTGCTGACGCGGCACATCGTCCACAATTCGATCCGAGCGGACTATGTCGCGCGGCTTAAGGCGATGGCGGCGTACATCAAGGTTGGCGATCCGGCCGATCCGAGCGTGACGATGGGCCCGTTGATTCGCGACGTCGCGCGGACACGGACCGAACGCTACGTCGAGGTGGCACTGAGCGAGGGCGCTACGCTCGTTACGGGCGGGGGGCGCCCCGCCGGGCTGGACAAGGGATTCTT
>NZ_CAHJWX010000210.1 GCF_903643065.1 Sphingomonas bacterium
GCGGGCGGCGTCGTGGCTGCCGATCACCCAATTGGGCCAGCCCCAGGCGGGCAGCGACGCCTCGTACTCGGCGATGGTGCGCCGCACCGCGCCCGCCGCCCACGCGCCCTCGATCAGCGCGAAGTTGAACGGCAGGTGCACTTCCGGCCGCTCGGGCGTGCCGAACCAGCGGGCGAGGCGGTCGTTGGGCAGGAAGATCTCGCCGATCAGCACGCGGCCTCCATACGAGTCGGCGAGGGCGCGCATCTCGCTGGCGATCGCATGCGCCTCGGGCTGGTCGGTGGAATGGTGCTGGAGCACGCGGTCGCGCTCGCCCAGTTGCGGCCCCCAGGCCGGGTTGGGCGGGTTGTCGGGGAAGTCCGCCGCCTTGACGATGTGCCACAGCACGTCGATCCGGAAGCCGTCGACGCCGCGATCGAGCCAGAAGCGCAACGCGTCCAACATCGCCGCCTTTACTGCCGGGTTGCGCCAGTTGAGGTCGGGCTGCTGCTTCAGAAAGGCGTGGAGATAATATTGGCCGGTGCCGGCGTTCCATGCCCAGGCCGAGCCGCCGAAGTCGCTGACCCAATTGTTCGGCGGCCCGCCACCCGGCGCGGGATCGCGCCAGATATACCAGTCGCGCTTGGGGTTCGTGCGCGACGAGCGGCTCTCGACGAACCAGGGGTGCTGGTCGGACGAGTGGTTGGGGACGAAGTCGAGCAGCAGCCTGAGGCCGCGCGCGTGAGCGGCGGCGAGCAGCCGGTCGAACGCCGCCAGCGTCCCGAACACCGGCGCCACGCCCGTATAGTCGGCGACGTCGTAGCCGAAATCCGCCATCGGCGACGGGAAGATCGGCGACAGCCACAGCGCGTCGACGCCCAGGCCCGCCAGATAGTCGAGCCGATGCTCGATGCCGGGCAGGTCGCCGACGCCGTCGCCGTCCGTGTCCGCGAACGAGCGCGGATAGACCTGATAGACGACGCCGGTCTCCCACCAGGGCGGCGCGCTCATGCCGCGACGTCCGCCAACGCGAGGCGCCGATCGGGCAGGCGCATGACCAGTGCGGTGACGAGCGCCAGCGCCGACAGCGCGGTGACGTACCAGGCGAACCCGGCCTCGTGCCCCGCCCGCTTGAAACCGAGCGCGACGCTCTCGGCGGTGCCGCCGAACAACGCGTTGCCGATCCCGTAGGACAGGCCGACGCCCAGCGCGCGGACATGGACGGGGAACAGCTCCGCCTTGAACAGCCCGCCGACCGAGGTGTAGATCGCGTTGACGGTCAGCCCCGCCAGCACCAGCACGAATGCCGCGCCGCCGCTGGTGACGTGCGCCAGCGCGCCGAGTAGCGGCACGGTGCTGCCGGTCGCCAACGCGCCGAAGGCGACCAGGTTGACGCGGCGACCCCAGCGATCGGCGAGCGCGCCGAACAGCGGCTGCATCGCCGCGAACGGAATCAGCGCCGCCGTCATCACCAACGTCGCGCGCGTCGGCGACAGGCCGGCGGTGAGGACCAGGAACTTCTGCATGTACGTGGTGTAGGTATAGAAGACGACGCTGCCGCCCGCGGTGAGCCCGATCACCGCCAGCACGGCGCCACCGTGCGGGACGAGCGCGCCCAGCTCGCCTGCCCGTCCATGCCGCCGCTCGGGCGGGGCCGTCTCGGGCAGGTGGCGGCGCGCGAACACGAACAGCGCGGCGGCGATCGCGCCGCCGGCGAAGGCGATCCGCCAGCCGATCCTGGCCATCGCCGCCCCGCCCAACAGCCACTGAAGCAGCAGCACGGTGACGGTCGCGAGCAGCTGGCCGCCGATCAGCGTGACGTATTGGAACGAGCCCCAGAAGCCGCGCCGTTCGGGAGTTGCCACCTCGCTGAGATAGGTCGCCGCCGTGCCATATTGCCCGCCGGTCGAGAAACCCTGCGCCATCCGGCCCACCAGCAGCAGCGCGGGCGCGAGCGCGCCGACCCGGCGATAGGTCGGCAGCAGCGCGATGCCGAGCGAGCCCGCGCCCATCATCATCACCGACACGATCATCGCCCGGGCGCGCCCGTGCCGGTCGGCGTAGCGGCCGAAATACCAGCCGCCGATCGGGCGGACCAGGAACCCCATGGCGAAGATGCCGCTGGTCGCGAACAGCTGCGCGAGCCGATCGGATTTGGGGAAGAAGGCCGGGGAGAAGTAGAGCGCGGTGAAGGCGTAGACGTAGAAATCATACCATTCGACCAGGTTGCCCGCCGACCCGGCGAGCACCGCGCGGACGCGCTGGGCGGTGGTGAGGTAGGGCATCGGCCAGCGCCTTACGGCAGCAGTTCCCCGCGGGCGGCGACCAGCACCTCATACCATTGTGCCCGCGTCCATTGGACCTTGAAGGCGTCGGCGGCCTCCGCGAGGCGCCAGGCGCGTTGCGTGCCGACGATCGGGATCGGGCGCGCCGGGTGTGCTATCATCCACGAATAGGCGACGGCCGCGCGGCTGACGCCGCTGTCGCGGGCGCGGTGATCGAGCGCGTCCGCCACCGCCTGCGCGCGCGGGTCAGCCGGGCTGCCCAGCCGGCCGCCACCGAGCGGCGACCAGGCGAGCACGGCCAGATCGCGCTCCATCGCCAGATCGAACAACCCGTCGTGCATCGGCCCGAGATGGAGCGGCGAGAATTCGGGCTGGATCGACGCGAGCGGCGCGGACAGGAAGGATTGCAGCGCGGTCGTCTGGTGGCGCGTGTAGTTGGAGACGCCGATCGCGCCGACCTTGCCGCTCGCCACCAAATTGTCCAGCGTCCGCGCCATCTCCTGCGGATGCGTCAGAATATCGGGCCGGTGGATCTGGTACAGCTCGACCCGCTCGACGCCCAGGCGCGCGAGCGACGCGTCGAGCGCGGCGGTCAGATAGTCGGCGCCGCTGTCATACGGCACCGACGGCGCGATCCCGCCCTTGGTGGCCAGCACCATGCGCTCGCGGAGCGCCGGCGCCTCGGCCAGCACCTGCCCGAGCAGCCGCTCCGCCTCGCCGAAGCCGGGGCCGTCGACCCCGTAGACATCGGCCGTGTCGAACAACGTGATCCCCGCCGCGAACGCCGCTTCCACCAGCGCGCGCGCCTCGGCGACCGGGCGCCCGGCAAAGCGCCACATGCCCCAGGCGAGCGGCGAGACGCCGATCCCACTCTGGCCCAGCGGGCGCGGATCGGGCGAGACGAGGGGATCGGTCATACCCGGCGGGGTAGGACCGTGCACCGGGGCAGGCAAGCCCGCTCAGGCCGGTGCCGATCCCACGCCAGCACGCCCGTGCCCAAGCCAGCCAGCACCGCGAACGGCGTCCCGATCGGGACCCGGGTCAGGACCTCGATCCCCGGCCCGTCGCCGCCCGCCAGCACCGACGCCGACAGCCCGAGCAGCATCACGAGGCAGGCGGCCGCGAGCGGGAGCATCGGGCGCACGACCATCGCCACGCGCGTGGCGCCAGCGGCATCGATCGACAGCCAGGTCCGGCTTACTCGATTCAGCGATGAGGTCGTCGCCTGGCCACGATA
The DNA here is from genome assembly GCF_903643065.1 of Sphingomonas bacterium. Lineage (GTDB taxonomy): Bacteria > Pseudomonadota > Alphaproteobacteria > Sphingomonadales > Sphingomonadaceae > Sphingomonas. Next base: position 3,502 of record NZ_CAHJWX010000210.1, read on the forward strand.
GCGACCCTCCAGCAGGCTCCGAAAGCGGACAAGACGCGGCCGCGCGGCCCCTCAGAACCGATACAATGCCGTCATGCGCAACAGCTGGTTCATCTCCGGGCCGCGCCCGCGGCGCAGGTCGCCGTCGATGCGGGCGTGGTTGATCCGGCCGATGCGATCCGGCCCTTGCGTCATCTTGCCCTTCATGAACCCCGCGTCGATGCCGAACGACAGGCCCTCTTCCACCGGCTTGCCAAAGCCGAACATGAGGGCGGGCGTCATCCGCCGGCTCATCCGCATGCCCGGCACGCGGAACGCGGGGAGCAGCAGCTGCGCTTCGGGGGTCGTCAGGTGCGGGCGACCGGTGCGGCCGAACAGCCGTGGCCCTGCTCCGAAGTGAAACGAGCCGCCCGCGAACGGGAACAGATTGACCATCGTATTGCCGAAGCCGGTGGCGAGCATCGATTGCGGATCGTCGAGCCGGAAGCGGTGATTGGCCGGCGCGATCACCGTCGGCAGCCGGAAGTCCTGCGCGCGCGTCGCCGCCGCGGTGGGCAGGGTCACCGTCACGGCCGGCCCGGCCAGCGCCGGACCAGCCAATCCGACCGTCACCATCGCAAGCAAATGCCGCATGATCGCCCCCGACCAGGATGTTGAGCCAGCCGTCCACCGACGTGGTTGACGGTATATGGCACAAGGTAACGTTCGCGTCACCTAAAATGGCGTGAACGGTGCGACGAATGGTGCCGAAACGGCGCCAAACCCATGCGGCTGGCGTCAGCCGGACACACGCCCTAGGACCGCTCCATCCATCATCACCAGGACCGTTCCATGGGCTTCCGCTGCGGCATCGTCGGGCTGCCGAACGTCGGCAAATCGACCCTTTTCAATGCATTGACGCAGACCGCCGCCGCGCAGGCGGCCAATTACCCCTTCTGCACGATCGAGCCCAATGTCGGCAACGTCGCCGTGCCGGACGACCGTCTCGTCAACCTCGCCGCGCTGGCCCAGTCGGCGAAGGTGGTGGAGACGCAGCTCGGCTTCGTCGACATCGCCGGGCTGGTGCGCGGCGCGTCCAAGGGCGAGGGGCTCGGCAACCAGTTCCTCGCCAACATCCGCGAGGTCGACGCGATCGTCCATGTGCTGCGGTGCTTCGCCGACGACGACGTCACGCATGTCGAGGGCGTCGTCGATCCGGTCGCGGATGCCGAGACGGTGGAGACCGAGCTGATGCTCGCCGACCTCGACAGCCTGGAGAAGCGCGTCCCTGCCCTCGTCAAGAAGGCCGCGCAGGGCGACAAGGAGGCCAAGGCCGCCGCGCAGGTGCTCGGCCGCGCGCTCGACCTGCTGCGCGCCGGCC
>NZ_CAHJWX010000211.1 GCF_903643065.1 Sphingomonas bacterium
CGAGCACGTCGAGCGCGGCGGCGAGGTCATCCGGGTCACGCGCCATCGGGCCGATCACGCCCAGCGCGGGGTCGGCGCCGTCGGTGCCCGGGAAGCGATGCCCGTCGGCGCCGATCGCGCCATAGGTCGGCTTATGGCCCCAGACCCCGCAGAAATGCGCGGGGATGCGGATCGAGCCGCCGATGTCGGAGCCGAGTTCCAGCGGCACCATCCCGCCGGCGAGCGCCGCCGCCGATCCGCCGGACGAGCCGCCGGCGGTGCGGGCGTGGTCGTGCGGGTTGCTGGTGCGGCCATGGACCAGATTATCGGACTGCCAATCGGCCAAGCCGGGCGCGACATTGGTCTTGCCCAGGATGATGGCGCCCGCATCCTTGAGCCGGCGGACGGCGGGCGCGTCGGCGGTGGCGATGGCATCGCGAGCGTGCGGGAAGCCCCAGCTGGTGGGCAGGCCGGCGACGTCGAACGCCTCCTTGACCGTCATCGCGACGCCGAGCAGCGGGGCGTCGAAGCCGGCCGCGACGCGGCGGTCGAGGTCGGCGGCGGTGGCGCGGGCGCGTTCGAAGTCGCGGATGACGACGGCGTTGAGCGGGCCGTCGCGGGCCTCGATCCGGCCGATCGCGTCGGCGCAACCTCGCGCGGCCGTCGTCGCCCCCGAGCGGACCGCGGCGGCGGTGGCGAGGACGGTGAGCTCAGTAGGCGTCCGAGACCGTTCGCCCCGAGCGTCGTCTAGGGGCTTGCCCAACGGCGAGGTGTCTCGACTTCGCTCGACACGAACGGAGGGCATCAGAACGTCTCGCCGCCTTGCGCCTTTTTCCGCAGCAGCGGTGCTACCGCGACGCCCCGCGCGTCCAGCCCCGCCACCACCTTGGCGAGCCCGACCGTGTTCGCCCAGAACATCGGGCCGCCGCGATAGGCGGGCCAGCCATAGCCATGGATCCAGACCACATCGATGTCGCTCGCGCGCTGGGCGATGCCGTCGTCCAGGATGTTCGCGCCCTCGTTCACCATGGGGTAGAGCAGCGCGCCCAGGATCTCGTCGTCGGTATAGGTCGTGTCGGCGTGGCCGCCCTGCGCGCGGAGCCGGTCGATGATCGCCTTCACTTCCGGCGATGGCGTCGGCGTGCGGTTCTCGTCATAGTCGTAGAAGCCCTTGCCGGTCTTCTGCCCCCAGCGGCCCTGGGCGGCGAGCGCGTCGCGGATGCTCTCGATCCGGGTCGGGTCGCGGTGCCAGCCGATGTCGACGCCGGCGAGGTCGCTCATCTGGAACACGCCCATCGGCATGCCGAAGTCGGTCAGCACCCGGTCGATCCGTTCGGGTGCGATCCCCTCCATCAGCATGCGGTTCGCGGGGTTGGCTCGCTGCGACAGCATGCGGTTGCCGATGAAGCCTGGGCCGACGCCCGAGACCACCGCGACCTTGCCGATCGCTTTGGCGAGCGCCATCACCGTCGCGAGCACGTCCGGCGCCGTCCGGGCGCCACGCACCACCTCCAGCAGCTTCATGACGTTGGCCGGCGAGAAGAAGTGGGTACCGATCACGTCGCCGGGCCGGCCGGTAACGGCGGCCATCTCGTCGATGTTCAGGTAGGAGGTGTTCGAGGCGAGGATCGCGCCCGGCTTGCAGATCGCGTCGAGCTGGCCGAACAGCTCCTGCTTGACGGCCATATCCTCGTAGACCGCCTCGATGACGAGGTCGCACTCGGCGAGCGCCCGGAGATCGAGCGTGGGGGTGAGCCGCGCCATCATCGCGTCGACCTGGTCCGCCGTGACGCGGCCGCGCTTGGCGGAGGCGTCGTAATGGCGGCGGATCACGGCCGTGCCGCGATCGAGCGCCTCCTGGCCGGTCTCGACGATCGTGACCGGGATGCCGGCCTTGAGGAAGTTCATCGAGATGCCGCCGCCCATCGTGCCGGCGCCGATCACGCCGACCTTCCCGATCGGGCGGAGCCGGATGTCGGCGGGCAGGTCGTCCACCTTGGCGGCCTGGCGCTCGGCGAAGAAGAGATAGCGCTGCGCGGCGGACTGGGTGCCGCTCATCAGCCTGGCGAACTGCTCGCGCTCGTACGCGATGCCGTCACGGAACGAGGCGCCCGACGACGCCTGCTCGATGCAGGCGATGTTGGCGGCCGGCGCGTCCAGGCCGCGCAGCTTGCGCCCGTGCGCGTCGCGGAACGCCTCGATCGCGGCGGGATCGGGCTCGATCGTCCGCTCGGACGCGCGGGGCAGGGGGCGCTTGCCCGCGATCTCCTTGGCGAAGGCGATCGCGTCGTCCGCCAGCGTATCCTCGCCCACGAGCCGGTCGACCAGTCCCGCCTCCACCGCGGTCCGGGCCGAGATCGGATCACCGATGGCGGTCATCCGCACCGCCAGCGCGACCCCGGCGATGCGCGGCAGCCGCTGCGTGCCGCCCGCGCCGGGCAGCAGGCCCAGCTTGACCTCGGGCAGGCCGATGGTCGCCGACGGCACCGCGATCCGGTAATGACAGGCGAGCGCCACCTCGCAGCCGCCGCCCAGCGCGGTGCCGTGGATCGCGGCGACGACCGGCTTGGACGCGGCCTCGATCACGTCGACCAGGATCGGCAGCGCCGGCTCCCGCATCGGCTGACCGAACTCGGTGATGTCCGCGCCCGCGAAGAAGGTGCGGCCGTCGCAACGGATCACCATGGCGGCGATGCTCTCGTCGACCTCGCCCTGCTTGATCCCGGCCTCCAGCCCCGCGCGCACGGCGGCGCCCAGCGCGTTGACGGGTGGATTGTCGGCGACGATGACGAGCACGGCGCCATGGCGTTCGATGCGGATGGGGGAGGCGTCCATTGGTTGCTCCTGTCAGATCAGCGCCGCGTAGATCATCGTCTTCAGCTCGCGCCGGATCGGATACAGCGACGACGGGCTGAGCTGCGTCATGAACACGGCGTGCAACCGCTCGACGGGATCGATGAAGAAGGCGGTGGAGAACATCCCGCCCCAATAATATTCGCCGACCGACCCCGGCATCATCGTTCGCGCCACGTCCTGCACCACCGCGAAGCCGAGACCGAAGCCGGTGCCCGCGTTCTGCGTCTCGCTGAACAGCGACCGGGACATCGACGACAGGTCGGCGCGGTTCGGCAGGTGGTTCATCCGCATCAGGTCGAGCGTCTTGCGCCCGAGCACGCGCACGCCGTCGAGCGTGCCGCCGTTCGCGCACATCTGGCAGAAGCGGTGATAATCGAGCGCGGTCGAGACAAGCCCGCCGCCGCCCGACAACAGGGCGGGCGGCCTTGCCCAGGCCGAGTCCGCCCCGGGATCGAACATCACCCGCTCGCGCTGGTGCGAGTCCCAGACATGACAGTCCGCGAGGCGGTCGACCTGGTCGGCGGGCACCTGGAAGAAGGTGTCGTGCATGCCGAGCGGCGTGAACAGGTGCTCGGCGAGGTACCGGTCGAGCGGCTTGCCCGACACGCGCTCGATCACGGCGCCGATCACGTCGGTGGACACCGAATAATTCCACGCCTCGCCCGGCGGGAACTCCAGCGGCAACCGGGCCAGGGCGGCGACAAAGGCCTGGAGATCGTGGCCGCCGTCCCTTTCGCCCAGCTTCGCCTCGCGATAGGCGGCGTCGATGTTGGAGCGTTGCTGAAACCCGTAGGTGAAGCCCGACGTGTGGCGCAACAGGTCGAGCATGCGCATCGGCTCGGTCGTGGCCCTGGTCACGAACGGCACGCCCGCGCCACCGGCCTGGTAGACGCCGACGCCCCTCAGCTCGGGCAGGACGTGGTGCACGGGCGTGTCGACCGCGACCGCGCCGGCTTCCACCAGCTGCATGAACGCCGCCGAGGTGATCGGCTTGGTCATCGACGCGATGCGGAACAGCGATCGCTCGTCGACGGGCGCGGCGCCGTTCTCGCGCAACGGCCCCTGATGCGAGAAATGCGCGATCTCGCCGTCACGCGCGATCAGCAATTGCGCGTGCGGGAACTTGCCGGAATCGAGGTAGCGTTCCTTCACGAACGCATCCACCCGACGCAGCCGTTCGGGATCGAACCCCAGCCGCTCAGCGTCCATCCTCACCATACCTCGTCTTCGAAGTCCGGACGTCCTATCGTCCCGCGCAGGACGCAAATCAACGTCAACCTCCACCCGTGGCAAGCGACCCCGTCGTCCTGTGGCCGGAGGTCGCGCCGCGCCTCCTCTAGCTGCCTGCGGAGGGCTGGCGATGGCGCGACGGGATCCTGGCGACGGCATCACCACGTCCTCGCTGCTCGAACGGGGCGAGACGGTGCTGTATTTCGCGCCGGCGACGCGGCGGACGCTGTGGGCGGGCTTGGCACCCATCGCCTGGGCGGTGCCGATGCTGGCGGTCGGCTGGTGGATCACGCGTTGGGCGGCGGGCGCGTTGGGCGGCCATGACCGATCCGTGATGGAACGCGGGCGGAGATAACCTATATAACCCACATCACCGGCAGGTCGTTCGTAGGCGCCGATGACTGGGGGACGCTCGCGCTCCCGCTTACCGCCGAGGAGCGCCCTTGCATGAACCGTTCATTTCACCCGTCTCGCGCAGTGATGCCGTCTTGACCTGCGTCACGGTGGTGCCCGCGCATGCTGAGTCCGATCGTCCGGCGCGGCGCCCGTTCTCGTCGCGCTCGCGGTCGGTCAAGGCCACGCCGGAGGCCGTGTCGCGGCAAGCCAGGCTGACGCTGCTCGCGTTCCGGGCGCATGACGATCGCGTGGCGGCGCTGGCCTTCCTCCACGATCATCACGACGCGCTGGGCGGGCGGCCGATCGACGCGGCCGGGCTGGACGAGCCGGGGCTGCTGGCAGCGAGCGCGTTGCTGCCGGGCCAAGGCG
>NZ_CAHJWX010000212.1 GCF_903643065.1 Sphingomonas bacterium
CGCCCGAGCCCGCGACCGCCGCGCCCGACGCCGAACAGGGCCCGACGCCCAACGTCGCCCAGTTCCGCTCGCCAGAGGTCCCGCCCGCCGATGGCCACGCCGCCCCCGATTTGGTCGCAGATGCCGAGCCCGGCCCCGGTGGTGAAGGGCGCGCGCCGCTCGCCTTTCGCCCCGACATCGACGCGCCGATGACCGACGCCGAACGCGAGGCGCTCCGCCCCGCCACCGGCCCGCAGCCGACGCTGGTCGACGCGGGCACTTCGCTACCGTCGTGACGATTCCTGCGTTGGCGTCGAGCGATCCTCCATGATCACGCCGACCGAACCCCTCCGTTCGTGCCGAGCGACGTCGAGGCACTGGCCATCCGAAAGGCGCATCCCATGGACTATAAGAAACTCAGCCTCGGCCTCGGCGTGTTCAGCCTCGCGCTGGGCGCCGCCGAGCTGTTCGGCGCGAGACGGATCGCCGCCGGGCTCGACGCACAGGGCCATGAGGGCCTGGTCAAGGGCTTTGGCGCGCGCGAGCTGCTCGCCGGCGTCAACCTGCTCGCCGCGCCCGCCGTCGCGACGGGAATGTGGAACCGGGTGGCGGGCGACGTGATGGATATCGTCGCCACCGCCGCCGCCGTGCGCAACAGCCCCCGCAACCGGCTCGCCTGGGGCGCGCTCGCCTTTGTCGCCGGCGCGGCGTTGCTGGACGCCTGGGTCGCGGTCGGCCTGGACGAACAGACCGGCAAGACGCTGCCGACGGAGCCGCCCCTGCCGGCGTGACCGCCGTCGCCGCCGGCCCGCTCAGGTCAGCGACGACTTGCGCGGGATCGTCTCCTCCGACGGCGGCTGGTCCTTGTCCAGCCGGTCGCTCGGCCGGCGCGCGTCGCCGCCGCGCTGGTGCTCGGTCGACAGGTTGGGGCGATCGGTCGCGTCGGTCGGCTTGATCGGGTCGTCCGTCGGTTGCTCGTCCATCTCGGCTCTCCTGCGTTCCTCCCGCCAACGGCCGCCCCGCCGCCCGGTTCCGGGCCGGCTTGATCTCGCGCAAGTCGATCAAAAACCGTCGCTTTGCCGGAACATCCCCCGCCGGCCAGCGGTTTGAACGCGCATCACGGAGGACCCGAGTGAGCGACACCAGACACGACGACGCGCCGGTCGGCACGGGCAAGAAGGGTACGGCGGCCGAGGCGCAGGCGCTGTTCGGCGACGCTGCCGGCAGCCAGACGGTCGGCCGCGCCGTGACCATCAACCGCCCGGCGAGCGAGGTCTGGGCCTATTACCGCGACCTGTCGACCGCGCCGACCTATATGGAAGGCGTCGTCAGCGTCGACACCAGCGATCCCCAGCGTCCGCATTGGGTGGCGCACGGCACCGGGCACGGCAATGTCGAATGGGACGCGGAGATCACCGAGGACGAGCCGGAAAAGGTCCTCGCCTGGCAAGCGGTCGGCACCAGCCATGCCAATTCGGGTCGTGCGACCTTCGAGGAGGTCGCCGGTCGCGGCACGGTGGTGACGCTGACGATGAGCTACGATCCGGTCGGCGGCGCCGTCGGCCAGTTCGTCGCCAAGCTGTTCCAGCACGATCCCGCCATCCTCGCGCGCCGCAATCTCCGGCGGCTCAAGCAGCTGCTGGAAACCGGCGAGATCGCCACCGCCGCGCGCAACACCGTTCTCCATGCCCAAGGGAAGACCCACGAATGAAAGCCCTAGCCTGGCACGGCAAGCATGATGTCCGGATCGACACCGTCGCCGATCCGGAGATCGTCAACCCGCGCGACTGCATCATCAAGGTGACGTCCACCGCGATCTGCGGGTCGGACCTCCATCTCTATGACGGCTTCATCCCCACCATGCAGGCCGGCGACGTGCTCGGCCACGAGTTCATGGGCGAGGTGGTCGAGGTCGGCGCGAAGTCGACGCTGAAGAAGGGCCAGCGCGTCGTGGTGCCGTTCACCATCGCGTGCGGCAGCTGCTACCATTGCGGCAAGCACCAATATTCGGCCTGCGACAACGGCCTGCCCGCCGACAATCAGGACATCGCGCAGGAGTTGTACGGCCAGCCCATGTCCGGCCTGTTCGGCTATAGCCACATGACCGGCGGCTATTCGGGCGGCCAGGCGGAATATGTCCGCGTCCCGTTCAGCGACGTCGGTCCGATCGTGATCCCGGACGGCGTGTCCGACGATAAGGTGCTGTTCCTGTCCGACATCCTGCCCACCGGCTGGCAGGCGGCGGAATATGCGCAAATCGAGCCGGGCGACACGGTGGCGGTCTGGGGCTGCGGCCCGGTCGGCCTGTTCGCGGTCCAGTCCGCCTTCCTGATGGGCGCCGCGCGCGTCATCGCCATCGATCACTTCCCCAAGCGGCTGGAACTGGCCAAGCGGTTCGGCGCCGAGGTCGTCAACTTCAAGGAAAGCGCGGTCTATGACGCGCTGATGGAGATGACCGGCGGCGTCGGGCCGGACGCGGTGATCGACTCGGTCGGGCTGGAGGCGCACGGCTTCTTCGTCGACAACGTCATCGACCAGATCAAGAAATCGACCTTCCTCGGCACCGATCGCCCCCACTCGATCCGCCAGGCGATCATCGCCTGTCGCAAGGGCGGCCGCGTGTCGATGCCGGCGGTGTACGGCGGCTTCGTCGACAAGTTCCCGCTCGGCGCGTTCATGGAAAAGGGCCTGACGCTCAAGACCGGCCAGACCCACGTCCAGCACTACATGCCCGCGCTGTTGAACGCGATCATGGAGGGCAAGATCGACACCGAGTTCCTGATCTCGCACCACATGCCGCTCGAAGAGGCGCCGACGGGGTACAAGATGTTCCACGACCGGCAGAATGAGTACACCAAGATCGTGTTAAATCCGTCATGAGCGGCACGGCGGCAGCGGAGCTGGCGCCGAGACCGCGAATGCCGGCCGGCCTCGGCCTGCCGAGGACCGACGACGCGGCTTTGCCGCGTCGCCCCTTCTGAAAGGAGAACCACCATGCCCAACAAGTTCGCGATCGTCACCGGCGCCTCGTCCGGCATCGGCCTGGAGCTGGCCAAGCTCGCCGCGCAGAACGGCTATGACCTGTTGCTCGCCGCCGACACCAGCTTCGCCACCGCCGAGGGCGAGCTGAAGGCGCATGGCGGCCAGGTCGAGACGCTGGAGGTCGACCTCAGCAATTTCGAGGGCGTCGATCGGCTGCTCTCGGCGGCGAACGGCCGCCAGGTCGACCTGCTCTGCGCCAATGCCGGCCACGGCCTGGGCCGCGCGTTCCTCGATCAGGATCCGGCGGAGTGGCGCCACGTCGTCAACACCAACATCACCGGGACGGTCTATCTGCTTCAGAAGGTGCTGGCGCCCATGGCCGCGCGCAACGACGGCAAGGTGCTCGTGACGGGCTCGGTCGCCGGCTACATCCCCGGCTCGTTCCAGGCGGTGTACAACGGCACCAAGGCGTTCGTGGACAGCTTCGTCGCCGCGATTCAGAACGAGCTCAAGGACCAGGACGGCGTCGTCATCACCAACCTGATGCCCGGGCCGACGGAAACCGAGTTCTTCAAGCGCGGCGACATGATGGACACGCAGGTCGGCACCGATCCCAAGAAAGAAGACCCCGCCGACACCGCCCAGCATGGCTGGGACGCGCTGATGGCGGGCAAGGCGGCGGTCGCGTCGGGCTGGAAGAACAAGGTCCAGACCACGCTCGCCAACGTCACGCCCAATTCCGTGCTCGCCGAGCAGCACCGGTCGATGGCCGAGCCCGGCTCCGCCGAGAAGAACCAGTAAGGACCATATCATGATCCAATTGCTTCTTGCCGCGGCGCTGCTCAGCACCCCGTCGGTGGCGGTGGCCGCCCCCATCACCGGCGGCCAGTATGTCGCCAAGGCCGGCGCCAGCGATCAGTACGAGATCCAGTCCAGCAAGCTGGTCCTCGCCACCTCCACGAACGCCAAGCTGCGTGCCTTCGCGACGCAGATGGTCAAGGACCACGACCAGTCCACCGCCGACGTCAAGGCGGCGGCGACCGCCGGCCACGTCAAGGTCGGCCCGCCCCATCTCGATGCGATGGGCGCGGCCAACATCGCCAAGCTCAAGGCGGCGCGCGGCCCCGCGCGCGACACGCTGTACATCGCCCAGCAGAAGAAGTCGCACCAGATGGCGCTGGTCGTGCAGCAGGGCTATGCCGACAAGGGCTCGGTTCCCCCGCTCAAGGCGGCGGCGATCAAGATCGTCCCCGTCGTCCAGCACCACATCACCGAACTGGCGGCGATGTAACCTCCTTCCCTCTCCCTTTCAGGGGAGAGGGAGGGAGCCGCTGCAAGCGGCGGAAGGGAGAGGGGCTGACCGGCGAGGTTACTGCCCCTCTCCAGCTTTAGCTACGCTCAACGCTTTCTCCCCTGAAGAGGCGAGAGAAACCACCCGCAACACCCGCTCCGCCGCCGCCAGGTGGAGCCGCTCCACCATCTCCCCGTCCAGCCGGATCGCCCCCCGGTCCGGCGCCCCGGCAAAGGCGGCGACGATCCGCCGCGCCCGTTCGATCGCCGCGTCGTCCGGCCCGAACGCCCGGTTGGCCGCCTCGATCTGCCCGGGATGGATCAGCGTCTTGCCGTCGAACCCCATCGCGGCGCCCTGCGCGCACTCCGCCACCAGCCGCGCCGGATCGCCCAGCGCGTTCATCACCCCGTCCAGGGCCACCGCGCTCGCCGCCCGCGCCGCCACCACGATCTGGCTCAGCACCGGCAGCAGCGGCGTCCGCTCCGCCCCCGGTCGGCAGCGCAGTTCGGCCGCCAGGTCGTTCGTCCCGGCGATCAGCGCGGTCAGCCCCAGCCCGCGCGCCACCCCGG
>NZ_CAHJWX010000213.1 GCF_903643065.1 Sphingomonas bacterium
CCCCCAGCCGACCATGTCGGGTTCCTGCAACGCGCGGTGACGCGGGTGAAGCATTTCGGCATGTTCCCGCTGGTCCGGGGCGCCGAGGCGCGGGCACCCGGCCTGCCGCGCGTCGGCCGCGCGCGCCTGCCGTCGCAAAGCGCGGTCGATCTGGCGCAGCTGCCCAATCTGGGCTTCGCCGCCTCGACGATGGGCGAGATCGAGGTGCGGCACGGCCGCCCTGTCGCGCACGGGTTCTGGCTGGGGTTGACCGGCCCGATGGGGCCGCTGCCGACGCATCTGACCGAGTTCGCCTACTACGAGCGGCGCTATGCGGCGAAGCGACCATTCAACGGCTGGCTCAACGTGATCGCGAACCGGATGCTGCAATTCTTCTATCGCAGCTGGGGCGATTCGCAGCCGACGGTGCAGGCGGACCGGCCCGACGACGACCGGTTCGCGCGCTATCTGGGGGCGCTGTCGGGCGCGGCGGAGGGGGTGCGGCGCGACGCGCTGTTCCCGGAGCGCGCGCGCCTGTTCTACGCCGCGCTGTATGCGTCGCGGCGCTCGGCGGTGGCGGTGGAGGACGCGCTGGGCAGCCTGCTGCGCCAGCCGGTGCGCGTTATCGAGTTCCAGCCGCGCTGGCGCGAGATCGAGCGCGACGATCAGACCGGCCTCGGTCGCTCGTTCGCGCGACTCGGCGAGGATGCCGTCGTCGGCGCGCGTGTTCGGATCGCGTCCGACGCGTTCCGGGTGGCGATCCGCGCCAACTCGTTCGCCGAATATGAGCGGCTGCTGCCCGGATCGCCCCGGTTCACGGTCGCGGCCGAGGCGCTGGACGCGTTCGCGCCCTCCCATCTGGAATGGGACATCATGATCGAGATGGAAGAGCGACATGCCCGTCCGGCGCGTCTTGACGGACGCACGCGCTTGGGCTGGACTGGCTGGGTGACACCCGGGTCGGGGAGCCAAGTGCGCCGCGACACGCATCTGACACGACGCGCGGCGGGGGCCGGGCGACAAGGGGGACCATTGCCATGACCGAGATCAGCCGTTCGGCCCTGTTCGGCCGCCTCAATCCGACCGGCCTCAAGGCGATCGAGACCGCGACCGGCTTCTGCAAGATGCGCGGCAACCCGTATGTGGAGCTGGTCCACTGGCTGCACATCCTGGTGCAGGACGCGCAGAACGACCTGGCCGCGATCCGCACCGCGTTCGGGCTCAACGACAGCCAGCTCGCGCGCGACGTGGTGGCGCAGCTCGACTCGCTGCCGCGCGGCGCGACCGCGATCAGCGACTTCAGCCCGCAAATCGAGGAGGCGATCGAGAAGGGGTGGCTCTACGCCTCGCTCCAGTTCGCCGCCGGGCGCGTGCGCACCGGGCATCTGCTGTACGGGATGCTCAAGACGCCGACGCTGAAGAATGCGCTGTTCACGGTCTCCAGCGAGTTTCGCAAGGTGCAGGTGGAGAAGCTGGGCGCCGAGTTCGAGACGATCGTGCGATCGTCGACCGAGCAGACGCAGCGCGACGCCGGGCCGGCGGTGGGTGGAGATGCCGGCGGCGAGCCCGGCGCGGGCCCCGTCAGCGAGGGCGAGGCGCTGGTCAAATTCTCCAAGGACCTGACGCAGGAGGCGCGCGACGGCAGGATCGACACGATCGTCGGCCGCGATCAGGAGGTCCGCCAGCTGATCGACATCCTGCTGCGCCGCCGCCAGAACAACCCGATCCTGATCGGCGAGGCCGGCGTCGGCAAGACCGCCGTGGTCGAGGGGTTCGCCAAGCGCATCGTCGACGGCGACGTGCCGCCGAGCTTGCAGGGCGTGACGCTGCGCGCGCTCGACATCGGGCTGATGCAGGCGGGCGCGAGCGTGAAGGGCGAGTTCGAGAAGCGGTTGCGCATGGTGATCGACGAGGTCGAGTCGAGCACCACGCCCGTCATCCTGTTCATCGACGAGGCGCACACGCTGATCGGCGCGGGCGGGCAGGCGGGGACGGGCGATGCCGCCAACCTGCTCAAGCCGGCGCTGGCGCGCGGGCGGCTGCGCACGATCGCGGCGACCACCTATGCCGAGTACCGGCAGTATTTCGAGAAGGACCCAGCGCTCACCCGCCGCTTCCAGACCGTCGACGTGCCGGAGCCGGAGACGCCCAAGGCGATCGCGATGATCCGCTCGGTCGCGCCGATGATGGAGAAGCATCATCAGGTCGTGGTGCTGGACGAGGCGGTGGCGTCGTCCGTCGTGCTGTCGCAGCGCTACGTTCCCGCGCGCCAGCTGCCCGACAAGGCGGTGAGCCTGCTCGACACCGCCTGCGCGCGCGTCGCCGTGTCGCAGCACGCGACCCCGGCGCAGGTGGAGGACCGCCAGCGCCGCGTCGAACTGCTGGAGGTGGAGCGCGAGATCGTGGTGCGCGAGCGCGCCGGTCAGTATCGCAAGGACGACCGGCTGGAGAAGCTGGACGAGGAGCTGACGGAGGCGCGCGCCGCGTCCGCCGAGATCGACGCCAAATGGGGCCGCGAGAAGGCGGCGCTGGACCAGGTGTTCGCCGCGCGCGACGCGCTGCGCCAGCTGCGCGAGACGGAGGGAGCGGACGAGACCGCCGCGCGCGCCGATCTGGAGGTGGCGATCACCGGGATGCGCGAGGCGGCGGGCGACGATCCGATGGTGTTCGGCGTCGTCGACCAGGACGCGGTCGCCGCCGTGGTCGGCGACTGGACGGGCATCCCGATCGGCCGGATGGTGAAGGACGAGATCCAGGCGGTGCTGCACATCGCCGACCAGCTGAAGAAGCGCGTCGTCGGGCAGGACCATGCGATGGACGCGATCGCCAAGCGTATCCAGACCAGCCGCGCCAAGCTGGACAATCCCAACAAGCCGGTCGGTGTGTTCATGCTCGCCGGCCCGTCGGGCGTCGGCAAGACCGAGACCGCGCATGTGCTGTCCGAGCTGCTTTATTCCGGCGACGATTCGATGATCGTCATCAACATGAGCGAGTTCCAGGAGGCGCACACCGTCTCGACGCTCAAGGGCGCGCCCGCCGGCTATGTCGGCTATGGCCAGGGCGGCGTGCTGACCGAGGCGGTGCGGCGGCGGCCGTATTCGGTGGTGCTGCTCGACGAGGTGGAAAAGGCGCACCCCGACGTCCACGAGATGTTCTTTCAGGTGTTCGACAAGGGGTTCATGAACGATTCGGAAGGGCGGTTCATCGACTTCAAGAACTGTCTGATCCTGCTGACGTCGAACGCGGGCACCGACCTCATCACCAGCCTGTGCGAGGACCCGGAGATGGCGCCGGAGCCGGAGGCGCTGGCGACGGCGCTGCGGCCCGACCTGCTCAAGGTGTTCCCGCCGGCGCTGCTCGGGCGGCTGGTCGTGCTGCCCTATTTCCCGCTCTCGCCCGAGATGCTGGGCGGCATCGTCAAGCTGCAGCTCAATCGCATCACCAGGCGGATCGCGGAGAACCACAAGATCCGCTTTAGCTACAGCCAGGCCGTGGTCGACCTGATTGTCAGCCGCTGTAACGAGGTGGCGTCGGGCGGGCGCATGATCGATGCGATCCTGACCAACACGATGCTGCCGGAGATGTCGATCGCGCTGCTGGGCAAGCAGATGTCGGGCGAGGAGGTCGATTCGATCGCGGTCGATGTCGATGGCCAGGTCTTCACCTATGTGTTCGCCGGCAAGGGCGGGGTGCCGTCGGCGCCGGTCAAGACCGACGGCCTCGACCTGGCCGCCTTCTCCGGCGAGGCGCTGGTGGCGGACGAGGTGACGGGCGGCCGCGGCGACGCCGGCGACTGGCCCGCGACGATGGCGCCGGTGACGGCGCCGAGCGAGCCGATGCCGGGCGTTCCCGCCTGATCGCTAGAGGAAGTCGTTCAGGAGCAGCGGCGATGGCTGACGCGAACAAGGCGCTCATCGGCACGTGGACCGTGAGCTTCAACCAATATCGCTGGATCTACGTCTTCGCCGAGGGCGGCGCGGTGACGTGGACCGATCCGAACAACAAGCGATCGGGCACCGGCACCTGGCAAGAGACCGGGGCGGCGGTGGCGCTCACCTGGAAGAAGACGCCGGGACAGAAGGACGCGACCACCGAAACGTGGAACCTGCCGATCAATCCCGCCAACCAGATGGGGCAGGTGAAGGCCGATTACGCCAGCGGCTGGTTCAGCGCGACCAAGGACCAGGCCCGGTTCGACGGCTTCGCCGCCGAAGGTCAGCACGATCCCTTCGCCTGCTGGGCGGCCTGCCTGGCCTGGTACACCAAGGTATCGCCCGATGTCCCGACGGCGTCGCAGGACGCGATCATCCTTTCCAGCGACAAGTCGCAATGGGCGCCCAACGGCAGCATCACCAAGAACGGGCTGATGCTGATCTCCGTTCGTGGCGCGTTGCTGGAGCGCAAGCTGATCGGCCAGGCGGAGCTGGCCGGCGTCGTCGCCGCGCGCCGATTCCCGATGCTGATCGGCTTCGGCTCCGGGCCGCTGGGCGGGCACGTCAACGTGATCCACGGCTATGACGACGCGACGAACACCGTCGCCGTCATGGAGCCCTGGTATCCCGATCCGGCGGCGAACAAGTCGTTCGCCTATGACGCGGACTCGGGTTCATACTATAACAAGACCAGCGGCGACCCGTTCAAGTTCACCGGCGCGATGCTGCGCCGCCCGCTCAGCTATTATACGAGCAAGCCATTGGATGGTCAGTTCGTGGTCGGATCGCACATTGAACGACAATAGGCGATCGGCAGGCGCGGGCCGCCCGGCCGCGATCGGCGTCGTGGTCGCGTGACGGCCGACGCGCGCGTCGACGCCGTCGCGCGACAGGCGGTCGACAC
>NZ_CAHJWX010000214.1 GCF_903643065.1 Sphingomonas bacterium
GCCCACCCGCGCGGCGCTCGCGGCGATGCTCGCCAGTGCCGATGCGCTGGTCCATGGCTGCGAGGCGGAAACGTTCTGCATGGTCGCCGCCGAGGCGCGCGCGAGCGGGTTGCCGCTGATCGTGCCCGATCGCGGTGGCGCCGCCGACCACGCGACGACGGCGGCGGACCGACGTTACCGGTCGGCGGAAGCGGGCTCGCTGCGCGATGCCATCCTGGCGCTGCCCCCCGCGCGCGGGGCGAGCGCGACGGGGCCGGTGAGGATCATGGACGACCATTTCGCCGACCTGTTCGCGACCTATGCGGGGCTGGCGCCGAGGCTGGCGCGGGCCGCTTAGCTAGCGCGCCGTGCTCATCGAATAAGGCCGCGACGCCAGCGCCGTGCCCCAATGCGTATTCGGCTTCGACGCCATCACGAAGCGGAGCGTGCCGCCGGCCATCACCTGCTCGCGGGTGAGGACCTGCCGTTCGAGCGGTTGGCCGTTCAGGAGGACCTGCCCGACATAGCGGTTCGCGGGCGACAGCCGGTCCGCGATCATCTGAAACTGCTCGCCATTTGAAAGACTTAGCGTCGCGCGGCTGAGGAACGGGCGGCCGATGACATACTCGCCGCTGCCGGGCGTCACCGGGTAAAAGCCCATCGCGGTGAAGACCAGCCAGGCGCTCATCTGGCCCAGATCGTCATTGCCCGACAGGCCGTCGGGCGTCGCCTTATATTGCGACGCGACGATCTGGGCGAGGCGGGCCTGGGTGCGCCAGGGCTGGCCGGCATAGCCGTACAGATAGGCGACATGGTGGCTCGGCTCATTGCCATGGATATATTGGCCGATCAGTCCGGCGATGTCCTCGGCATGGCTGTAGTCGAGCTTGGAATTGTCGAAGTCGAACATCGCGTCCAGTTTCGCCGCCGCCGCCGCGTCACCGCCCAGCACGCGGAACAGCCCGGCCTGATCCTGCGGCACGAACCAGCTATACTGCCAGGCATTGCCCTCCGTATAGTCGGAGCCGTAGTTGATCGCGGTCGGATCGAACGGTTCGCGATAATTGCCGTCCGCCTTGCGCGCGCGCAAGAAACCGCTGCGGACGTCAAAGCTGTTGCGCCAGTTGCCCGCACGTTTCTCAAATGTCGCCGCGATATCGGTTCGGCCGAGCGTACGCGCCATCTTCGCGATCGTCCAGTCGTCATAGGCGTATTCCACCGTCTTCGACGCCGCTTCCGGCTCGCGGTCGATGGGGACGTAGCCGCGCTGCATGTATTCGCCCAGGCCGCCGTACGGGGCGTAGGTGGCGCTGGCGACCATCGCGTCGAGCGCGGCGTTGGCGTCGAAGCCGCGGATGCCGGCGAGGTAGGCGTCGGCGATCACCGGGACGGCGTGGTAGCCGATCATCGTCCACGTCTCGCGGCCCTGAAACTGCCAGACGGGGAGAATGCCGAACGGGCTCGCGTCGCGCGACGCGAGCAGCGAGCGGACGAAATCCCGATTGCGATCGACAGGTTGCGTCAGCAGCAGCAGGGGGTGTTCGGCACGGAACGTGTCCCACAGCGACCAGGTGGAGTGGACGGTGAAGTCGGCCTGGTGCACCTCGTCGTCGGGTCCGCGCCAGCGGCCGTCGGCGTCGCTCCAGACGCTGGGCGCGATCATCGTGTGGTAGAGCGCGGTGACGACTTCGCGGCGGAGGGGGGCCGGGCCGGCGAGGGTCAGGGCGGCGAGGCGATCGCGCCATACCATCTCGGAACGGACGCGGATGTTGGCGAAGGTGCCGCTTTCCGACACCAAATTGCCGCGAGCGCCGGCCTCATCGACGCCGGAGATGGCGACATGGACCTCCAGCGGTCGATCCAGCCGGCCGAAGTCGAGCCGCGCCTCCAGCGCGCGGCCGGCCAGCGCCGCCGGATCGTCCGCCCCGCGCGACGGACCCTGAAAACCCTTGTACGCGACGCCCGTCTCGCGATCGACAAAGGCGTGGCCGGTGAGCGGCGCGGAGAAGCGCATCGCGAACCACAGCTTGCGCGCCGGCGCCCAGCCGCGCGTCTCGCGCATCCCCGTCAGCGTGCCGTCGGGGCGCAGCCGGAGCGAGGACCAGAGGATCTTGCCCGGGTAGTTGTACAAGGACGAGCGCAGGTCGAGCACGAGGTGCGCCGCGTCGCTCGCGCGGAAGGTGTAGCGGTGGACACCGACGCGCGTGCCCGCCGTCAGCTCGGCGCGGACATGCGCGTCGTCCAGCGTCACCGCATAATAGCCGGGCCGCGCCTCCTCGCGCCCATGGCTGAAGCGCGAGCGATAGCCCGAGCCCGGCCTGGCCGGATCGCCGGGATCGAGCGAGACGGTGTCGCCCGCCACCGGCATCAGCAGGAAGTCGCCCAGGTCGGAATGGCCCGCGCCGGAGAAGTGGGTGTGGCTGAAGCCCTGGATCGTCGGGTCCTCGTACCGGTAGCCGGCGGCGTGGCCGTAACAGGCGCGGAGCTCGCAGGACGTGTCGGTATCGGGGCTGAGCTGGATCATGCCAAACGGGGCGACGGCGCCGGGAAAGGTATGGCCCTCGCCACCCGTGCCGATGAACGGGTCGACGTCGGCATAGGTATCGGGCGCGACCTGCCCGATCGCCGGCACCGCGAGCAGCAGCACCGCCGCCGACAGCGCGCGCCTCACGCGACGCCCCGCTTGAACCCGAGCAGCACGTTGCCCTCCGTCGACAGGTAGTTGCGGCCGTAGTCGAAGCGCGGCGCATCGGCGAAGAGCAGCCAGTAATATTTCATCTGTTCGGACCACCAATAGCCGGGGCAGTGATCGGCTTGCCGCTTGGTCGTGACGTCGGCCAGGTCGGTATAGCCGAACGGCGCCTTGTGCCACCGGCGCATCGCATCGAAATGCCGCGCGCCGAGCTCGCGCCATTCGGGCCCGCGGTCGCCGAGCCACAGCGTGAAGGCCGCGTCCGCCAGCTCGGGGCGCAGCGCGTTGCCCGGCTGCGTCGGCGTGGCGGCGGCGAAATCCCATTCCTCCGGCAACACCCCGAACCGGTCCTGCACCGCCGCCCAGCTGCGCGCATAGGCGGCGCCTTCCGCGCGGTTGCCGCCCTGCGCCAGCAGCCCGGCATAGAAGGCGGCGAGCTCGTCCTCGCGCGAGGACAGCCGCGCGCCGGTGGTCATGTCGACATCGGCGAACCACAGCGCGCCGCCCTGGCGCACGGCCTGATGGCGCAGGATCGCGGCGGTGCAGGTGCGATACATCACCAGCATCTCGCGGTCGCCCAGCAGGTCCCAGCTGTCCCAGAGGTATTCGTAATAGCTGTCGGCATAGGAGCCGATCGTCGCGCGCCCGTCGAGCCATTCGCCGGTCAGCGCGTCGATGCGCGTGCCGAGCAGGTCTAGCCGGGAGCGCCGCGCGTAGGGCGCCAGCGCCGCCCGGCGCGCGGCGTCGTGGTATTTCGGGTCGCCGGTCAGCCGGCTCAGCGTACCCCATTCGGGGAGGAAGGTGCCGACCTCCGCCGGGTTGGTCGCGGGATCGCGTGTCGCGCCGGTGCGCAGGTTGACGTAGCGGTACGGCATCCCCGTCGGCGTCGCGAAGGCAGGGAGCAGCCGGTCGGCGAGGTCGCGCGCCAGCGCCAGCAGCGCGGGATCGCCGCAGGCGTGGTGCGCGGAGAGCAGCCCGCCGACCAGCCGGATCGACGTTTCGAACACCGACACCTCGCCATCGACGTCGAACGCGGCCTGCGCCTTCACCCAGCCCAACGCGTCGGCGAACTCGGCGTCGAGTGCCATCACCCAAAGCGTGTCCATCGCCTCGATCAAGCTCAGCCCCAGATGGTGCCCCTTGAGCGGAAAGGACGAGGCGCCCCCGGACACGGGCCTGATCTCGTCCTTGCCCCAGGCGTGTTCGCGATACTGGCTCCAGGCCCAGCGCATCTCGTCGCGCACCGCTTCCCCCAGCGCCGCCCAGTCCCGGCGCGGCGCGGCCGCCGCCACCGCCGGCGTGGCCGCGAGCAGGGCGCCGCCGACGAACGCGCGGCGACCGATGACGAGGGGTTCCGGGCCATCCATCGCGCGGTTAGAGCCGCTCCCCGCCGCGGTGGCAAGCGGGAGCATCCGCCGGATGCACGCGTTTCGGATCGCCAAGGAGTCCAGCATGATCGCCATCGCCCCGCCGCCGCCCGTGACGTCGCTGGTCGCCGTCGGCGCCTGTCCGCCGGCCGGCGCGCATCTGGTCGAGGTCGGCATCGAGGGGTTTCGCCGGCGTGTCGGCAAGGTCCGGGTGCGGCTGTTCGGCGGCGCCCCCTCCACCTATTTCGACAAGCATCAGGCGCTGGTCAGGGTGGAGGTGCCCGTGCCGGCGGCGGGGCCGGTGCGGCTGTGCCTCGCCGCGCCGGGGCCGGGCGTCTATGCGCTCGATGTCCGCCACGACCTGAACGGCAACGGCAAGACCGACCGGCAGGATGGCGGCGGCGCCTCGGGCAATCCGCACATGTCGCTGCTGGACGTGCTGTTCTCCCGCAAGCCGTCGCCGGCGAGCGTGCAGTTCCGGGTCGGCGCCGGCACGACGGGCGTGCCGGTGGTGCTGACCTATCTTCAGGGCGGATCGTTCGAGCGCGTGCCCGATGGCGGTTGAGCCGCCGGCGGCCCCAATCGCGCCCCTCATCGCGGTGGTGGGTTGCGACGGGGCGGGCAAGTCGACGCTCGCCGCCGATCTGGTCCGTAAATTGGGGGCGGAGCGGCGCGTCGCGTCCGCCTATCTGGGGCTCGGCTCGGGCGGGATCGGCGCGCGCATCCGGGCGCTGCCGCTGATCGGCCCGGCGCTGGAGCGGCCGCTCGCCA
>NZ_CAHJWX010000215.1 GCF_903643065.1 Sphingomonas bacterium
CCGGGCGCACGCGTCCTGCTCGCCGGGCTGCTGACGCGGCAGGCGGACGCGGTGCTCGCGGCCTATGCGCGCATGGGCTGCGTGGAGGAACGCCGCCTCGCGCGCGGCGACTGGACGATCCTGCTGCTCCGGGCGCCCGGCGACTCGGCACCGGACGGCTGACGCCAGCCACCGACGGTCCAGGAGCGTCGTCGATCCACGCCGATCCGGGCGGCTCCGCGCGTAGACAATCGCCTACGCCGGCGATGTCGCTTTCAGCAAGCGCGAGGCGGAGAGGCCGGACCGACCAGCATCGACAGGCAGGTGTGCCGTTTCAGAACCGACATCGGCGTGTCGGTTCCAATGTCGTGACTTGTCAGATGACGGGTCGGTAAACGCTTCCTTAAGCCTTGGCTCGGTTCATTGGAAAGGGATCGATCGATGACGCGAAAGACGTTTCTAGCCGGTGCGGCGCTGGTGGCCGGCCTGCTGCCTTCCGCTGCGTCGGCCGCGACCGTGTTCAGCGAAGACTTCTCGGGCGCCACGCCCGGAGGCAGCTACACGGCGCAGGTGGCGGGGACACAGTTCACGGCGAGCGGGAGCAACGTGGACATCGTCGGGGTCCGCAATGGATCGTTCTACGCGTGCGTGGCGAACCCGTCCGGCAACTGCCTCGATACCGTGGGTGACCAGGGCCCCGGCGTGACGGTGACCAGCACCGCCTTCGCGGTGACCGCCGGCACTACCTATACCCTGTCGTTCGACGAGATCCTCCAGGGCTTCTCGCCGACCGACCTGGCGGTCTCGACCTATACGGCATCGGTTGACGGGTTCACGCAGCTGTTCACATCGACGCCCAACGTCGCCACCCGGACGTTCAGCTTCACTCCGCTGGTATCGACTAGCGTCGCGACGCTGGCGTTCAACGTGCTGACGTCGCCTGACGCGGTGCATGGCCCCGTGCTGTCGAACATCGCCATCACCAGCGCGGACGTTCCCGCCGTCCCCGAGCCGGCGAGCTGGGCGATGATGATCGTCGGCGTCGGCCTGATCGGCGCCGGCCTGCGCTACCGCCAGCGCAACACCGTCCTGCGCTACGTCTGAGGGTCCTCGCTGCGCGTATCCGAAGGAACGCGCAGCCTGCCTCCACTCCCAGCTGGAAGAAGCGAAACCCGGGCGACACGGCGATGTGCAGATGGCGACGACACATCGCGTCGCGTCGCCGGACCCGATGTCCTGATTGGTCGGATGACGGCGTGATAGGCGCTTCCTTCGGCAACCCCTCGACTCAGTGAGAAAGGATTGATTGATGAAGAGAATTATATCCCTGTTCGGCGCGATGCTCGCGATCGGCATCGCCGCGGGAGCGCAAGCCCAGGTCACGGTGACGCCAACCACGCCAGGCTATACCGGGAGCTCGACGGACCTGTTCGATATCTCGAACGGATCGAGCATCGTGAGTTCGACGCCGACGCAAGACGGTGGCGGCATCGGAGTGACCGTCTATCCAGCGATCAACGCCATCGGCGGCAACGCTGGCTTTGGCGGGGATGCGGGCAATACGGTGTTTGCGGACGGCAGTGGCGCGACGGAGAGCTTCATCTTCAAGACACTGTCCGCCGTGACGATCAGCGGCGTGGATCTGCTGCTCGCGGCCGATGAGTTCCGTGCATTCAGAAACGTCGCATTGTTCGGCGGCAACGACGGCGTCGTCTTCAATCAGCTGTTCAGCTACGATCTCGGCACCGGGCTTTACGCCACGACCTATGGATCGGCGGGCATCACCGTCGCCGCCAGGTTCGATCCTGTCTCCTACAGTTATTTCCGGTTCGACGGGGTACCGACGTCGTCGGGGCCCTTCAACGGCGGCCGCCTCATCGAACTCGACGCCATTCCCGGCACCATCGCCGCCGCCATCCCCGAGCCGGCAAGCTGGGCGATGATGATCGTCGGCGTCGGCCTGATCGGCGCGGGCCTGCGCTACCGCCAGCGGCGGACGGTGCTGCGGTTCGCGTGAGGGTTACGGCTGCGCGGCCCGGCGGGACGCGCGGCTTACCTCGCAACGTCAGACCCGCCCGCATCAGAAGACCTGATGCCGTCTCAGGAACTGACGTCGGCTTGTCGGTTCAATTCCGTGACTTGTCCGACGACGGGCTGGTCGACGCCATCATGGTCGGCAGATCGTTTTTCAAAAAAGGATTGGTCCATGAAGAGAGTAAACCTGCTCGCCTCGACCCTCGCGCTCACCGTTGCGCCGTCCATGGCGACCGCCGCGCCAGTCATCTTCGCCGGCAACGGCCATTCCTATCAGGTCGTGAGCGGCCCCCAGGACTGGATCGCAGCGGAAGCGGCGGCCGAGGTGCTGGGCGGTTACCTCGCGACGATCACGTCGGCGGAGGAGAACGCCTTCGTTGCCTCGCTGCTGCCGACATCGGGCACGAACATCCGAGGCTGGCTCGGCGGCTCGGACGCACAGACCGAAGGAACGTGGCAGTGGGTGGTCGGTCCTGAAGCAGGGCAGACCTTCTACATTAAGGGTGGGTCCTCGCAGCCCGGGTACAGCAACTGGTCCGCGATCGGCGGCGAGCCCAATTCCGGCGGCGGCGACGAGGATTACGCCGAGATGTTCGGTTCGGCCGACCTGGAAAGCGGCCGCAGCACGTGGAACGATCTCGCCGAGGCAGGGACGCCCGACATCCTGTCGATCGTCGAGTTCAACGCACCCGCCGCCGCCGTCCCCGAGCCGGCAAGCTGGGCGATGATGATCGTCGGCGTCGGCCTGATCGGCGCGGGCCTGCGCGACCGCCAGCGGCGGGCGGTGCTCCGCTACGTCTGACCCGGGAGCGAGGGGCCGCGGCGCGGCCCTCGTCATCAACAGGCAGCTGGCGATAGCTGCCCTGCCCGGGATCGATGACCCGACCGGGGCCCCGATGAGTTGAACGCGATCCCGCGCGCGCGTTCATCCGGCGGCCAGCTTCGCCCCGCCACACGGCCGCCCCGTTCACCACCCGAGCCGCCGTATGACCGCACCGCCCGCCCCCGCCGACGGCCCCGTCGTCTTCGCCCGCGTCATCGCGTCGGATGGCGCCGCCCGGTCGATCGACTGGCACGCGATCAAGGGCTTCACGCCGGGCGAAGGCGAGCTGTTGTGGGTGCACATCGATCGCGGTGCGCCCGAGCTGAAGCCGTGGCTGCGCGACGCGCTGGGTCTGTCCGAGTCGACGATCGAGGCGCTGACCGGCGACGCAAGGCGGCCGCGCGCGTTTCGCGAGGGCAATGCGGTCGCCGCCATCCTGCGCGGGATCGGCACGGGCGGCGCCGCCGACGACGGCGACCTTACCGCCATGCAGCTCTGGGCGGACGCCACCCATGTCGTCACGCTGCGTCGCCACCGGCTGCTCGCGGCGGGCGATGTGCTGGACGAGGTGGATGCCAGCGACGACGTCACCAGCGCGGGCGACCTCGTCGCGCGGCTGCTGGAAGACACGGTGGCGCGGATCGGCGACGTGATCGTCGACATGAACGACCGGATCGACGCGCTGGAAGCCGCCGACGACGACGCCGACACGCCCGAGGGCCGAATCACCGCCATCGCCGGCCTGCGCCGCCGCTGCCTCGCGATGAAGCGCCATCTGTCCCCGCAGCAGGCCGCGCTGATCCGCGTCGGGCGCGAGGCGCCGGCCTGGTTCTCCGACGACAACCGCGCGGTGATGCGCGAGACCGCCGACCTGCTGCACCGCTTCCTGGAGGACATCGACGTCACGATGGAGAGCGCCGTGGTGCTCCAGGACGACCTGAACGCCCGCACGGCGGCGCAGACCAACCGCACCTCCTACCTCCTGTCAATCGTCGCCGCGATCTTCCTGCCGCTGGGCTTCGTCGCGAGCCTGTTCTCGACCAATCTGGCGGGAACGCCCGGCACCAGGGACGGGGCGAGCTTCTGGATCCTGTGCGGGGCGATGGCCGCGCTGGTGGCGGCGCAGCTGGTCGTGTTCCGGCGACTGCGCTGGCTCTGACGGCGGCGCCGCGCGCTTGCCGTCGGCCGAACGAGCGCGGGCGATTTATTTTCAACGGCGCATCGACGGCTTGTGTTCGCGCGAGTGGCTGAAATGCGCGAGCCGCGCGGAGTCGCCGGCGCCGACGGCGGCTGACGCCGCCGTAGTGGCCTTGCCTTGCCCGACGACTTGGCACAATCAGTAGCGGTCACGGCGGCGGCCAAGCCCCAGCGCTGGTAATATCGCGGTTGCTCACTCAAGCAATCTCGGTTGCCGCGCGAGCAGGCGCCGATGCCATGATCTTGTTTTGTTCTTGGCCGGCCCGTGTAGGATGCGGGTCCGCCGAGTCGGACGGGCGGACGGACCATGGGAGTGATGGCGTGGATTTGAGCGATGCGGGCGTGATGCCGACCGAGACGATCGACCGGCCCGAGGCGACGGCCGCGCCGGTCCCGCCGCGCCCGGCCGCGACACGGCCCTTCGCGCTGGAGGTCGATCACGGCCGCGACTCGCTCCTCACCGATTTCGGCAAGGAGACGCTCAAGGATCGCTACCTGCTGCCCGGCGAGGGCATCCAGGACCTGTTCGTCCGCGTCGCGTCGGCCTATGCCGATGACCAGCCGCACGCGCAGCGACTGTACGACTATATCAGCCGCCTGTGGTTCATGCCCGCCACCCCCGTCCTGTCGAACGGCGGCACTGGGCGCGGCCTGCCGATCTCCTGCTTCCTCAATTCGGTCCCCGACAGCCTCGACGGCATCGTCGACACCTGGAACGAGAATGTCTGGCTCGCCTCGCGCGGCGGCGGCATCGGCACCTATTGGGGCAATGT
>NZ_CAHJWX010000216.1 GCF_903643065.1 Sphingomonas bacterium
CGGCTTCGCGCGCGTCCGGCTGATGGCGACCAGGAGCGGCGAACCGCTCTACGCGGCCTGTGGCTACCGGGTCGTCCGGCAGGTGGAGCAGATGGCGGTCGGCGCGGTCGCGGTGCCGGGCGCCGAGATGGAGAAGCGGCTCGGCTGACCTCGGCTCAGCCGCAATCCTCGCACGTGCCGCGCACCTCGATCACCGGGCGTTCCGGCGAGAAGCCGGTCGCCGCCGCCGCGTCGCGCACGCCGCTGGTCAGCCGGTCGTCGTCGAGGTGCACGGTCTGGCCGCAGCGGTCGCAGACCAGGAAGATGCAGTCGTGCAGGCATTCCGGATGGCTGTTCGCGACATAGGCGTTCCGGCTCTCGACGCGCCGCGCGAGGTTGGCGGCGACGAACAGGTCGAGGATGCGGTACACGCTGTTGGCCGCCACCCGCCGCCCCTGCGCGGTCGAGACCGCGTCGGCGATGTCATAGGCCGAGGCGGGCTTGGCAAAGCCGCGCAGCGCGTCGAACACGCTGGCGCGCATCGGCGTCCACTGCTCCCCCGCCTTGACCAGCGCCGCCTCCGCCGCCGCGACCAGCGCCAGACCCGTGGGCTCGTGGTGATCATGCGCGTGAGCCATCATACCGGAAATAGGCCGGTCCGGCCTGCACGGCAAGGTCGGGGCGGCACCCGCAGATCGGCGGGCGGGTCCTTCCGGGTCAGCCGGCGGCGGCGTCCGGCGATCCGCCGCGCAACGTGGCGCGGACGACGCGCCGCATGATATCGTCATCGTCGCCGTCCAGTTCGTCTCGGATCCGTCCGTCGAGGAACAGCACCGCCAGGCCATGCGCCAGGGACCAGCAGCCCACCGCCCGTGCCCGACCATCCTCGCCCGGTTCGGCGTTCAGATCGACGCGCGCCTGGAGCACGCCGAACGCCGCGCGCTTGGCGGCGACCAGTTCGTCGTCCGCCTGGTAACGGCGAGGGCCGAACATCAGCTGAAAGCGGGCGGGCGCCGCCAGCGCGAAGCGGACATAGGCGATCGCCTGTGCTTCGAGCTCCCGGCCCGGTTCGGCGGCGGCGTCTGCCGCCGCTAGCGCGTGACCGAACGCGACAAAGGCCTGCGCCGCGAGCGCGGTCAGCAGCGCCTCCTTGTCCGCGAAATGTCGATAGGGCGCACGTGGCGAGACACCCGCTCGCCGCGC
Source organism: Sphingomonas bacterium (assembly GCF_903643065.1). GTDB lineage: Bacteria > Pseudomonadota > Alphaproteobacteria > Sphingomonadales > Sphingomonadaceae > Sphingomonas. Next base: position 1,183 of record NZ_CAHJWX010000216.1, read on the forward strand.
CAGCGCCCGCAGCGACAGCTCGTCCTGCCCCCCTTCGTTCAGCAGCGCGGCCGCATCGTTCAGCAGGGCGCGTCGAAGGGTGCCGTGGTGATAGGCCTGGCTGTCGGTCAATGTTGCTCCTTGTGTTCAAGTATACTGTGCATACATGGCGGTGGCCGAACGAGCCGTCCGGTGGCAACCCTGATCCAGAGCCCGGCATGATCAAGTTCACCATCCTGCTGACCCGCAAGTCCTCACTGACCCGCGAGGCGTTCGTCGATCATCACCGCAACCGGCACGCGGCCTTGTTCATGTCGGTGCCGGCGGTACAACAGACCGTGCGCCGCTATGTCCAGCAGCACGCGATCGACGCGACGCTGCCCGGCATGCCGCCCGCGCGATATGACGGCATCACCGAGCTCTGGTTCGACGATGTGGACGCGCTCGCGCGCTGCTTCTCCGATCCGGTCTATCTGGAGAGGATCAGGCCCGACGAGGAGTCGTTCCTCGATCTTCACGCCTGCGACTTCGTGATCTCGACCGAGAACGCGGTCGCCTGATCGCCGGCAAGCATGACCCGCGCGGGTGCGGTGCGTCCGCGTGCCGCCGGTTGGCGATCGGCCTTACCGGACCTATCTTGTTCCCATGCTTCAGCCCTCCCCCGCCTTCATGACGCGCGCCCGTCCGGCCGCGATCGCCCGCTGGCTGTGGGGCGTCGTCGCGCTGATCGTCGCGATGGTGGTGGTGGGCGGCATCACCCGGCTGACCGAATCGGGCCTGTCGATCACCGAATGGAAGCCGATCACCGGCGTCGTGCCCCCGCTGACGCAGGCGCAGTGGCAGCACGCCTTCGATCTCTACAAGCGCATCCCCGAGTACAAGGCGTTCAACACCGCCATGACGCTGGGTGGGTTCAAGGCGATCTTCTTCTGGGAGTATCTCCATCGGCTGATCGGCCGGGTGATCGGCCTCGCCTTCGCCGCGCCGCTGGCCTGGTTCTGGTGGAAGGGGCAGGTGCCCGACGGGTACAAGCCACGGCTGGTGGCGCTGCTCGCGCTGGGCGGGGTGCAGGGCGCGATCGGCTGGTGGATGGTCGCCTCGGGCCTGTCGGTGCGCACGGACGTCAGCCACGTCCGGCTGATGATCCACCTGCTCACCGCGCTGGTCATCCTCGCCGGCATCGCCTGGACCGCGTTCGATCTGCGCCAGCTCGCGCGGCGACCATTGCTGCCGGCGGCGCGGCTGCGCCCCCTCGCGCTGGTCGCGGTCGCGCTGTTGTTCGCGCAGCTCGGCTATGGCGCGCTCACCGCCGGGCTCGACGCGGGCCATGCGTTCAACAGCTGGCCGCTGATGGGCGACACGCTGTTCCCGGCCGGTGGCCTGCCCGCCGGCGCCGGCGCGGGCGAGATGGTGAACAACCCGGTGGTGGTGCAGTTCATCCATCGCTGGCTCGCCTTCGTCGCCGCGACGGGGCTGCTGGCGCTCGCCTGGCGCGCGGGCCGGATCGGGTCGCGCGCCGGGCTGGCGGTGGTCGCGCTGGTGGTGCTCCAGATCGGGCTCGGCATCGCGACGCTGCTGTCCGGGGTCCGGATCGAGCTGGCGGCCTGGCACCAGCTCAACGCCGTGCTGCTGCTGCTCGCCACGGTCGCCGCCGCCCACGCGATCGGCCGCCAACGTAGCCGGGTATAGCCATACCCGTCGGCAAAGCCGCACGAATGCTTGACTTGGACGCGACGCGGCGGCACTAAGCCGGCGTCCCGCCGCTCCCGTCGAGCGGCGTTGTTCGTTCGAGAGGTTCCACGCCCATGAAGGCGCTGATGAAGACCACCAAGGCGGCCAAGCCCGCCGAGGTGGAGAAGAAGTGGCATATCGTCGATGCCGACGGCCTGGTCGTCGGCCGCGCGGCGGTGGTGATCGCCAATGTCCTGCGCGGCAAGCACAAGACCAGCTACACGCCCCATGTCGACTGCGGCGACAACGTCGTCGTCATCAACGCCGACAAGATCCGCTTCACGTCCAACAAGGCGCAGAAGAAGATCTATTACAAGCACACCGGCTATGCCGGCGGCATCAAGCAGATCACCGCCGCCAAGGTGCTGGAGGGCCGCTTTCCCGAGCGCGTGCTGGAAAAGGCCGTCGAGCGCATGATTCCGCGCGGGCCGCTGGGCCGTGACCAGATGCGCAACCTGCGCATCTTCGCCGGCACGGAGCATCCGCACACGGCGCAGAACCCCGCCGTGCTCGACATCGCCGGCATGAACCGCAAGAACAAGGTGGGCAACTGATGTCCGACAATCGCCAGTCCCTGTCCGACTTGGGCGCCGCGCTCAACCAGCAGCGCGAGGCCGCGGTCGCTTCCTCCGACGAGCGCGCCGACCAGTATCTCACCGGCCAGATCGACGAGCCGGTCCAGCGCGCGCCGCTGCGCGAGCAGGAGCTCGACAAGCAGGGCCGCGCCTATGCCACCGGCCGTCGCAAGGACGCGGTCGCCCGCGTCTGGCTCAAGCCCGGCAGCGGCAAGATCACGATCAACGGCCGCGACAGCCTGATCTATTTCGCGCGCCCGACGCTGCGCCTGGTCATCAACCAGGTGTTCGGCATCACCGATCGCGAGGGCCAGTACGACGTCAACTGCACCGTCAAGGGCGGCGGCCTGTCGGGCCAGGCGGGCGCGGTGAAGCACGGCATCAGCCAGGCGATCACCAAATACGAGCCGATCCTGCGCGCGCCGGTCAAGGCGGCGGGCTTCCTCACCCGCGACAGCCGCACGGTGGAGCGCAAGAAGTACGGCCGGGCGAAGGCGCGCCGCAGCTTCCAGTTCTCCAAGCGTTAAACGAGCCCGCTCGCAGCGAAGCTGCGATAGGACTCGTAGCGCCGGCCGGCGGGGCGCTCTCGGGCGCCCCGTTCGCCGTCACGGGATTTACTCCTGTGACGGTATGCTTGGTCATTCAGCCGGGCAATATTAGGTCCGCCGCGAACCAGGTCGAGGCGTCGCCCACATCCATGGTGCGCCAGGCGAGGCTGACGTACAGCATTTTACAAGCTGGAGCGTGACGGATTTCTGCACAAACCCTCGTCGCGTATATCGTACCGGATCGGCGATGATCCCGCACCCGCTCAACCACTCGTCGTCGCGTACGGCGACATGCAGCAGCCCACCGCCGCTCGGGACGGCAAGACTGTCTAACCACTGACCGGTTTCGGGTGATCCGTCGTGTTCGACAGTCACTTCGAGGCGGAGAGGCTGATCGTTCGAAACGCGGCTCGTCACGCCGATGCGGAAGACGGAAGCTCCGTCGACCGTCATACCAGACGGCAGCGGCGACGGTGACATGCTAGAGACATCGATCCAACTGCAAGCCGGGCCTATGACGCGCACGCTCACGTCGCCAAACGGCGTTCGCGCGGTAGCATTGGCGTCGGTGTGTTCGCTCATGAAAGTCGCATCCGCACCACCGCACCCCCCAACCGCGCCGCCTCCCGCTCGTCATGTGTCACCAGCAGCACCGGCAGTCCCGTCGCCGCCAGCCGCTCCACCAGCCGCAGCCCGTCCTCGCGCCGCGCCGGATCGAGCGACGCCAGCGGCTCGTCGAGCAGCAGGAACGCCGGGTCGCTCAGCAGCGCCCGCCCGATCGCCACC
>NZ_CAHJWX010000217.1 GCF_903643065.1 Sphingomonas bacterium
GCTGGCGGCGGGGGACCCGGACCTGGACCCGCTCGTCGCGGGACTGCGCGCGTGGGAGGCGGTGGCGGCGGGCGCGACCCGGCTGCTGGCGGAGCAGGGCAAGGACCTGCAGGTCGCGGCGTGGCTGGTCGAGGCATGGCTGCGGACGGACGGGTTACCGGGCCTGGCGGACGGCTTCACGCTGCTGGTCGAGCTGGTGACCGGCTATTGGCATGACGGGCTGCACCCCTTCGATCCGGACGATGAGGCGGATGCGCGGCTCGCGCCGCTGTTCGGCCTGTTCGGGCGCGAGGAGGCGGGGACGTTGATCCAGCCGCTTCGCCTGCTGCCGCTGACCGACGCCCCCGACCGCCACGTCGCGCTGTGGACGCTGGAAGCGGTGCGCGGTCAGTCGATCCGGCACGACGATCCCGTCGTGCGCGAGGAGCTGTCGGCCAAGCACGCGCAACGGGTGCAGCAACTGGAGGGCGCGGTGGCTGCCGCCTCGCCGGACTTCGCCGCCACGAACCTGGCGGCGTCAGAGCGCGCGTTGGCCGAGCTCGACCGGCTGATGACGGCGCTCGACGAGCGGACGGACGCGGGGCGGTTCGGCTCGCAGGTCGCCGTGCCGCTCACCGCGCTCGCCGACGCATTCGGTCGAGGGCGCGCGGACGCTCCGTTGCAGATCGTGGCGGAGGCATTGTCCCTTCCGACGACATCGGCCGCGGAACCGGCGGAGGGCCGTCCCGAAACGGCGCCGAAACAAAATCCGCTCGATCGACGTGGCGCGCTTGCAACCCTGATCGAGATTGCGGGTTTCTTTGATCGGACGGAACCGCAGTCGCTCATCGGACATGGCTTGCGTGATCTCGTGAGGCGCGCCAATCTGCCGCTGGACGAGCTCATCGGCGAGCTGATCCCGGATCGGGACCAACGGGCGATGTTCATGCTGCGCGCGGGCATCCGGGTGGAGCCGGCGGGCGATGGCGGTGGTGGGGTCACCACCTTCTGAGGGGAATTGGGATGTCGAGCGTCCACGACAAGCTGAAGAAGGTGCGAAAGCCGCGCGTCCACATCACCTATGATGTGGAGACCGAGGGTGCGGTGGAGGTGAAGGAGCTGCCCTTCGTGATCGGCGTGATGGGCGATTTCTCCGGCGACCCGACGGAGCCGCTCAAGCCGCTGCGCGACCGCAAGTTCATCCAGATCGACCGAGACAATTTCGATCAGGTGATGCGGCGCATGTCGCCCGGTCTCAAGCTGCGCGTCGAGAACACGCTCAACGATGACGGCACCACCTTGCCCGTCGAGCTGCAGTTCGGGTCGATGGAGGATTTCGAGCCGGGTCAGGTCGTCCAGCAGGTCGAGCCGTTGCGCAAGCTGCTGGAGACGCGCAACAAGCTGCGTGACCTGATGGCCAAGGCGGACGGCTCGGAGAAGCTCGAAAGCCTGCTGGAGGGCATCCTCCAGGACGAAGGCCAGCTGAAGGCGCTCAGGGCCGAACTGGACGGCGAGCGCGGAGACAAGAACGCATGAGCGACACCAACCGGGCGGGTCAGCCGGCCGCCACGACCACCGTAACGGACGGGCGCAGCCTGCTCGACGAGGCGATCGGCGTCACCCGCCAGACCGATCGCGACGAGGTCGAGACCCTGCTGCGCGCGCTGACCGACGAGGCGACCGCTGGCACCGTCACCTATTCGCGCAACCTCGCGGTGACGATGAGCGAGGCGATCGCGGCGATCGACCAGAAATTGTCGCGCCAGCTCGCCGCGATCATGCACGATCCCAAGTTCAAGGCGCTGGAGGGCAGCTGGCGAGGGCTGCATTATCTCGTGCACGGCAGCAACACCGGTCGCGACATCAAGGTCCGCGTCATCAACGCCAGCAAGAAGGAGCTGGCGCGCGACCTGGAGCGGGCGATCGAGTTCGACCAGTCGACCCTGTTCAAGAAGATTTACGAGAACGAGTTCGGCACGCCCGGCGGCGAGCCGTACAGCGCGCTGATCGGCGACTATTATTTCGGCGCGGGACAGGAGGACCTCCAGCTCCTGCGCAACATGTCGGGGATCGCCGCCGCCTCGTTCGCGCCGTTCATCGCGGCGGCCGGGCCGCAGATGTTCGGCTTCGAGACGTTCGAGGAGCTGTCCAAGCCGCGCGACCTGTCCGACAAGTTCCAGGCGACCGAGTATAACAAGTGGCGCTCCTATCGCGACACGGATGACGCTCGCTTCGTCACGCTCGCGATGCCGCGCGTGCTCGCCCGCCAGCCCTATGGCGAGACGACCAGGGCGGTGGACGAGTTCGACTATGAAGAGGCGCCCTTCTCTGCCGAGGGCGCGCCCAAGCCGCTGCCGCACGACGATTATTGCTGGATGAACGCGGCCTACGCGCTGGGCACGCGGCTGACATCGGCCTTTTCGGAGAGCGGCTGGACCACCGCGATCCGCGGCGCGGAGGGCGGCGGCAAGGTCGCCGACCTGCCCACGCACCTGTTCCTGTCCGACGACGGCGACATGAGCGAGCAATGCCCAACCGAGATCGCAATCACGTCCCGGCGCGAGAAGGAGCTGTCCGACCTCGGCTTCCTCCCGTTGTGCCATTACAAGAACACCGACTATGCCGTGTTCTTCGGGGCGCAGACGACGCAGAAGCCCAAGAAGTACGACCGCCCCGCCGCGACGGAGAACGCCGCGATCTCGGCGCGGCTGCCGTATATCCTCGCCAGCTCCCGTTTCGCGCACTATCTGAAGGTGATGGGACGCGACAAGATCGGCTCGTTCATGGAGGTCGAGGATGTCCAGAACTGGCTGAACCGCTGGATCATGAACTACGTCAACTCGGCCGAGGGCGGCGGGCAGGAGATGCGCGCCAAGTTCCCGCTGCGGGACGCGCGGGTGGAGGTGACGGAGATCCCGGGGTCGCCGGGCAGCTACAACGCGATCGCCTATCTGCGTCCGTGGTTGCAGATGGAAGAGTTGACCGCTTCGCTGCGGCTGGTCGCCCGCATCCCGCAAAAGTCCTGAGCCGCGGTGGCGACCGCGCTCGCGGCCGAGCCGGAGGCGCGCGCGGGGGCGGTCGGCGACGTGCTGCTCGCGGCACTGGACGACGGCACTTTCCACGACTCGCTGCTCGATCCACTGCTCGCCCCCGGCGGCGGGCAGGATTGGTCCGACTGGTTTGACGGCGCACCCAGCCGGACTGCCGCAGACCGGCTGATCGCCCGGATCGATCAGGCGCTGTCCGAGCAGGTGGACGCCATCCTCGCGCATCCCCGCTTCGCGGCGCTGGAAGCTGCCTGGAGGGGCGTGCGGTGGCTGACGAGCGGGTTGGACGTCGACGGCGCGTCGCGCATTCGGGTGCTCGACGCGCGCTGGACCGAGGTCGCGCGCGATTTCGACCGCGCCGCCGAGTTCGACCGCAGCGCGCTGTTCGACCTGCTCTATGCGCAGGAGTTCGACATGCCCGGTGGCGTGCCGTTTTCGCTGCTGGTCGGGCTATATGCCGTGCAGCACCGCCCCGCGCGCGGCCATCCGACCGACGACGTGGAGGTGCTGCGCCATCTGTCGCAGGCCTGCGCCGCCGCGTTCGCGCCGATCGTGGTCGACGCGGCGCCCGGCCTGTTCGGCGTCGACCGCCTGGCGGAGATGGACCTGCGCCAGACGCTGGCCGCCGACTTCCGCAACCCCGCCTATACCCGGCTGCGCGGCTTCCAGGCGCGGCCGGACTCGCGCTTCGTCGGGATCGCGACGCCGCCGATCCGACTGCGGGGGCCACGGCGCGGGCGGCAGGCGGGCGATTGCGGATGGGCGTACGAGGCGGACGAGCACGGCTCGCTGTGGGGCGGCGCGGCGCTGGCGGTGGCGCATGTCGCGCTGCGCGCGTTCAACGACTATCGCTGGCCGGCGACGGTGCGCGGCCTTGTCCGCGACGAGCTGACCGCCGGGCTGGTGGCGACGCTGCCGCTGCTCGACGTGGAGACCGATGCGCCGAAGAAGTTCGTCAAGCCGCCGCTGGAGGTGCAGCTGTCGGAGACGCTCGACCGCGAGCTGGCCGATGCCGGGGTGATCTGCGTGCGCCGCGTCAAGGACACGCCGTATCTGGCGATCCACAACCTGCCGTCCGCGCACAAGCCGACCACCATATTCGACACGGAGGTCGCGCGGACCAACCAGCAGCTCGGCACCATGCTGAACTACATCCTGTGCGTGTCGCGGTTCGCGCATTATCTGAAGGTGATCGGGCGCGAGTGGATCGGCTCGGCCAAATCGGCCGAGGAGTGCGAGACGCGGCTCCAGCGCTGGATCGGTCGCTATGTGTCGAGCGGGACCGACCTGACCTTCGAGCAGAAGGCGCGCTACCCGTTGCAGGAGGGCCGGATCAGCGTCGCCGCAATGCCCGGCTCGCCCGGCAGCTACCAGTGCCAGGTGGCGCTCAAGCCGCATTTCCAGCTCGATCAGGCGATCAGCGAATTCCACCTGACGACCGTGCTTCGCGATCCGGGGGCGGCGTGAGCGACGCCGTTGCCCTGCTGCGCGACGGCGACCTCGCCGGGCTGCGCGCCGCGGTCGCCGAGCGGGTGCGTGCCGAGCCGGCCATCGCGCGCCACCGGCTCGACATGGCGGACGTGCTGATCCTTCAGGGCGAATGGGAACGCGCGGACGCGCAGCTGGAGCTGGCGGCGAGGCAGGACCCGACGCTGGCGGTGCCGACCGCGCTCACCCGACAGCTGCTGCGCGCCGCGGTCGCGCGGGCGGAGACCTGGGAACAGCGCCGCCCGCCCGAGCTGGTCGCGCAG
>NZ_CAHJWX010000218.1 GCF_903643065.1 Sphingomonas bacterium
CCAGCCCCGCGTCCGGGCGCACGGGCAGCACCAGCGTCAGCGGCCCCGGCCAGAACGCCGTCGCCAGCGCGCGCGCGGCGTTGTCGACCACCGCCACCCGCTCGGCGGCGACGAGATCGGGCACGTGGACGATCAGCGGATTGAACGAGGGCCGGCCCTTGGCGGCATAGATCCGCGCCACCGCCGCCGGGTCGGTCGCATCGGCGGCGAGCCCGTATACCGTCTCCGTCGCCACCGCGACCGGCTCGCCGGCGCGGATCAGCGCCGCCGCGCGGGCGATCGCGCCGTTGCCGAAGGGGAGGATGGTCGCGGGCATCGCACGCGCTTATACCTAGGCCCCTTGCTCCCTGCGAGCGTTGCTCACCCTCACCCTTTCGCTCGGCTGCGCCGAGCTGTTCCCTCTCCCATCGGGAGAGGGAGGGAGCCGCGAAGCGGCGGAAGGGTGAGGGTGATCAGGAACCCCGATGTTCGATCTTCCCGCCTATCTCGCCCGTCTCCGCCTGTCCGCCCGGCCGACGCGCGACGCCGCCGGGCTCCAGGCGTTGCACCGCGCGCACCGGCTCGCCATCCCGTTCGAGAATCTGGACTTGGGCCTCGGCCGCCCGATCGCGATCGACCCGGCCGCCGCCTTCGCCAAGCTCGTCGGCCGCCCGCGCGGCGGTTATTGCTTCGAGCATCACCGCGTCTTCGCCGACGCGCTGGCCGCACTCGGCTTCTCCGCCCGGCCGCTGCTCGCGCGCGTGCTGCTCGGCGCCGCCGCGCCGCCGCCGCTCACCCATGTGCTGAGCCTGGTGCGGATGGACGGGCAGGACTGGATCGCCGATCCCGGCTTCGGCGACGGTTATACCCCGCCCATGCCGCTCGCCGAGGGCGAAGAGGCGACCGCGACCGACGGCGCCCGCTTCGCGCTGACCCGCGAGGGCGCGGATTGGACGCTCTGGCGCGACGGCGATGGCGACGACCCACGCCCGCAATACCGGTTCACGCTGGCGAGCGTCGAGGACGCGGACCTCGAACAGGGGAATTGGTGGGCCTCCACCCACCCGACCAGCCGCTTCACGCGCCACCGGATCGCCAGCATCGTGCTGCCCCACGGCTTCGCGCGGCTGACCGACCGCCACTATCGCCGGCAGGTCGGCGTCGAGATCAGCGAGGGCGAGATCGCCGACCCGCGCGTGTATCGGATGCGGCTGTCGCTGCTGTTCGGGATCGACCTCACCGCCGAGGAGGTGGCGCAACTGTTCTGACGATCAGGCCTCGTCGCGCTCCAGCAGCGCGGCGGCATCGAGGCCCAGCAGCTCGATATAATCGCGGATGCGTGGCCAGTGCGCCGTCACGAACCGCTCGCGCTCGGCCACGCGCAACCGGTCGGCGGCGCCCGGCCGCACGAACATGCCGACGCCGCGCCGCACCTCGACATAGCCGTCGTCCTGAAAGCTCTGATAGGCTTTGGCGACCGTCAGCGGGTTGGCGCCGTGCTCGGCGGCCAGCGCGCGCACGCTGGGCAGCTGATCGCCCGCGCGATAGTCGCCGCGCAGGATGCCCGCCGCGATCGTCCCGCGCAGGCGGAGATAGACGGGGGAGTCCTCGCCGGAGAGCGCTGTCATGGTGCGTTAATACAGCATGGGGGCGCGGTGTCGAGTCAGCCCGCCCAGCGCGAGGCGATCGCGGCCAGATCGGGCCGGGGCCGCTCGTCGAGCGGGCGGCTGGGCGTGCCGATGAACATGAAGCCGACCAGCCGCTGGTCCGCGCCGCCGAACGCATCGCGTACCCGATCGGAGAAGGCCGGCCAGCCGGTCAGCCAGCCGCCGGCATAGCCCATCGCGTGCGCGGCATGGAGCAGGTTCATCGCCGCCGCGCCCGCCGACAGCTCCTGCTCCCACAACGGCACCTTGTGGCCGTGGACGGGCGCGGACAGCACGACCACCAGCGCCGGCGCCTGCATCGCGAACTGGCGCGCGCTCTCGCGCTCGTGCGCCGGCGCGCCGGGATGATCGGCAAGCCACGCCTGCTCCAGCAGGTCGGCGAAGGCGCCGCGCCGGTCGGGCTCCACCACCACGAAGCGCCACGGCGCGATCTTGCCGTGATCGGGCGTGCGCGCGGCGAGCGCGATCATGCGGTCGATCTGGTCGGGCGAGGGGCCGGGCCCGGCGAGGTCGCGCGGCTTGCCCGAGCGGCGGGTAGCGAGGAGCGAGAGCGGCGTGGAGCGATCGTTGAACATAGGAGGCATGTAGCGTTGCGAACCGCTCGCAGGAAGAGGGCTGAATCGTCCCGTCCCGGGGAGGATTTACAGCGCTTCCCAACCCGCTACGCTGCGGCCGGGCCTTGCAGTGCCCCCGGCGTATCAGGAAGTATTCATGGTCGACAGCCCCACCGCGGACAGCCCCGTCGAGCCGGACATCAGCCATGTCCAGCCGCTCGATCGCCGCACCTGGCTCGGCCACCCCGTCGAGCTGCGCCGGCTGTTCGGGATCGAGATGTGGGAGCGATTCGGCTTCTACGGCATGCGCGCGCTGCTGGTGCTGTATCTCACCAAGCATTTCCTGCTGCCTGATCACCAGGCGACCGGGATCGTCGGCGGCTATCTCAGCCTCGTCTATCTGACCCCGGTCGTCGGCGGGCTGCTCGCCGACCGCTATCTGGGCTCGAAGCGCTCGGTGAAGTTCGGCGCGCTGGTGATGGCGGCGGGATATACGCTGCTCTGCTTCGGTGGCGCGCAGGGCACCGCCTATGCGACGATCGACGGCCAGCGTACCCCGGTCAGCCAGGCCGCGCCGCCGCAGCTGCTGACGCCCAACACCGCGCCGCAGCTGGTGCGCGTCGGCGGCGAGACGCTGGCGATCCACGGCCTGCCCGATGGCTCGGTGCAGCTCCGGCGGCCCGACGGCGCCGTCGCGCGCACCGTCCCGGCGGCGCGGTTCCAGTCGGGCGCGGATCGCTCGTCCCTGTCGCAGACGCTGCTGCTGTTCGCGCTGGGGCTGATCGTGATCGGCAACGGCTTCTTCAAGCCCAACATCTCCACCATCGTCGGCGGGCTGTACGCGCCCGGGGACCGGCGGCGCGACGCGGGCTTCACCATCTTCTACGCCGGCATCAACGTCGGCTCGGTGCTGGGCCAGGCGGCCTGCCCGTTCCTGGTCAACAATGTCGGCCAATGGTGGGCGGGCTTCCTGATCGTGGCGTTCGTGCTCGGGCTGGCCTGGGCGATGCTGCGCTTCGACGGGGGCCGGCTCGACGGCTATGGCGAGCCGCCGGTGCGCCACGGGCCGGATCGCGCGCCGCTGATCTATGGCCTGGCGCTCGCCTCGGTCGTGTTCTTCTGGCTGGTGTTCCAGAACGTCGCGCAGGCGCCGGAGGCGGCGGCGGGAAGCGGATTGTGGGGCTACATCGTCGCCACCCCGGTGCTCGGCAAGGCGCTGCTCGTCATCTTCCTCGCCGCCGTGATCGGCATCCCGGTCTGGTCGGCGCGCGTCGGCGACAAGGTGGAGCGCGAGATGATGCTGGCCGCGATCGTCCTGGTCGTCTTCAACGTCACCTTCTGGGCGCTGTTCGAGCAGGCGGCGTCGTCGCTGACGCTGTTCGCGGATCGCAACACGGACCTGTCGCTGTTCGGCTTCCACATGAGCGCGCCCGCCACGCAGCAGTTCAATCCACTGTTCGTCGTGCTGTTCGCGCCGGTGCTGAGCTGGTTGTGGTTGTCGCTGGCGAAACGGGGATGGGAGCCGTCGATTCAGGTCAAGTTCGCCCTGGCGCTGATCCTGGTTGGGCTCGGCTTCGTCGCGCTGGCCGCGTCGGGCGGCACGGCGGACGGCGCCTTTCGCGTGTCGCTGTGGTGGCTGGTGCTGACCTATCTCCTGCACTCGGTCGCCGAGTTGTTGATCTCGCCGGTCGGCCTGTCGATGATCACCAAGCTGTCGATCGCGCGCATCGTCGGCATGATGATGGGCGTGTGGTTCCTGTCGATCTCGGTCGGCGAGTACATCGCCGGCGCGGCGGCGCAGGCGGCGGCGGTGACGACGGTAGGCGGGCAGGTGACCAACCCCGAGCTGTCGCTCCACACCTACCTGGCTACATTCCTGACCGGCGGCGAGCTGACGATCGGCGCCGGCGTGGTGCTGCTCGTCATCAGCCCGCTGCTCAGGCGGCTGATGCATGGTGTGACCTGATGGCCGCGCTGGTCGCGGCGGCGCTGCTGTTCGTCGGCAGCCATTTCCTGCTGTCGCATCCGCTGCGGGCGCCGTTGGTGCGCGCGATCGGCGAGCGCGGGTTCCTGGGCATCTATTCGCTCGTCGCGGCGGTGACGCTCGGCGCGCTGGCGGTCGCGTATCGCGCGCAGCCGACGACGGCGCTGCTCTGGCCGGCGGGCGACGCGCTCTGGGCGGTGGCGACGGTCGTCATGCTGCTTGCCAGCGTGCTGCTGATCGGCTCGCTGCTCGGCAACCCCGCCACCGTGACCGGCGGCGCACCGGCGGCGATCCCGGCGCACGCGCGCGGCGTGTACGCGATCACGCGCCACCCGATGATGTGGGCCTTCGCGCTCTGGGCCGGCGTCCATGCGGGCGTCTATCCGACGCCGGCCAATTCGTGCTGGTCGGATCGGTCGCGGTGCTGGCCCTAGGCGGAGCGGCGCTGCAGGACCGCAAGAAGCGGCGGCTCCAGCCCGGCTGGCGCGACTGGGAGGCGCGCACCAGCTACTGGCCCTTCGCCGCGATCGCGCGCGGCCGGACGCGGCTCGCCGGCTTGCGCCCGCACGAC
>NZ_CAHJWX010000219.1 GCF_903643065.1 Sphingomonas bacterium
GGGGCCGGCTTGTCGGCGTCGTTGGCGGGCGCGGGCGTGTCGGTGTCGTCGGCCATCGGATTGCAGCTCCCTACAATGTTGCAAAAGCGTAACGCATCTGTCGCGAATCGTTTCCTGGGGGCATTACGAAGCCGCATGCGGGACGCCGGCCGCGTCTCGGCCTCAGCGGAATGGCGGTTCGTCGAACGCGCGCAGCTTGCGTGAATGGAGCCGGTCGCCTTCGCGGCGCAATTGCTCGCATGCCTCGATGCCGATGCGCATATGCTCGCTGATCGCGCGCTCGTAGAAGCGGTTCGCCTGCCCCGGCAGCTTGAGCTCGCCGTGCAGCGGCTTGTCCGACACGCACAGCAAGGTGCCGTAGGGCACGCGAAAGCGATAGCCCTGCGCGGCGATCGTCGCCGACTCCATGTCGACGCCGACCGCGCGGCTGAGCGAGAAGCGCAGCGCTGAGCGCGAGTACCGCAGCTCCCAGTTTCGGTCGTCGGTGGTGACGATCGTGCCCGTGCGCAGCCGTCGTTTCAGCGCTTCGCCCGACTGGCCGGAGACGATCTCGGCGGCGCGCGCGAGCGCCACCTGCACTTCCGCGATCGCGGGCACCGGGATCTCGGGCGGCAGCACGTCGTCCATGATGTGGTCGTCGCGCAGATAGGCATGCGCTAGGACATAGTCGCCGATCCGCTGCGAGGGGCGCAGACCCCCGCAATGGCCGATCATCAGCCACGCCTCCGGTCGCATCACCGCCAGATGATCGCAGATCGTCTTGGCGTTGGAGGGGCCGACACCGATGTTGACCAGCGTGATGCCGGTGCCGTCGTCGGCCATGAGGTGATAGGCCGGCATCTGGTGACGCCGCCAGGCGCTGTCCGACACGACGCGGTCCGGATCATCACCCGCGTGCATCAGCACGCCGCCCGCGCCGGAGACGGCGGTGTATCGCGAGGGATTTCCGTTTGCGTCCGGCGCGAGCTGCGCCACCGCCCAGCGGACGAACTCGTCGACATAGCGATGATAGTTGGTGAACAACACGAAGCGCTGCGTGTGCTCGGACGGCGTGCCGGTGTAATGGCGCAGCCGCGCAAGGCTGAAGTCGGTGCGCAGCGCGTCGAACAGCGCGAGCGGGCGGGTCGCGTCCTGCGGCACCCACAACCCGTCCGCGACCTCGTCGCCGATGTGCTGCAGTTCGGTCGCGGGGAAGTAGCGCGCCAGCTCGGCGGCGGAGACCTGATCGAGGCTGAGCGCGTGGCCGGGATCGAGTACGTAGGGGAAGGGGATCTCTTGCCGGCCGGCCACCGCCTCCACCTCAACGCCGTAATCCTCGATCAGCAACGTCAGCTGCTCGGTGAGGTAATCGGCGAAGAGCGCGGGCTTGGTGACGGAGATGCGGTACTCGCCGGCGGTGACGAGACGGCCGAACGAGCGCAGCGGCGTCGGCCGCTCCTCGTTCCCAAAGCCGTCGGGACCGCGAAAGGCGAGGCGGATTTCGGGATAGGCGAAACTGCCGTCGTGGCGCGCGGTGGCGTCGGGACGGGTGCCGTCGGCCAGATAGGCGGTCAGCGCGGCCTGGAGGCGACCGACGGACGCGCGATACAGGCGGTCGAGTTCGGCGACGATCGTGGCGGCGCTTGTCATCCGGGGCGGGTAAGGCTCGCACGTGACGGAGGCAAGACGGACTGCCGTCATTCCGTCCAGCAACAGGGAGGAGGCCGGCCGCAGACGCAGGTGGAGGGCCCGAACCAGGTAGCGCGTGACCCGGCTGCCTATCCACTTGGCGCGGGCAAGTGCGATCTGTTAGGCGGCCGATCATGCAGGCGTACTGCCCATGATCGCCACCCTGCTCGCGGCAAGCATGCAGGCGACGGCCGATTACCGAGTCGAGCCGCTGGCGATCGACGCGCGGGTGGCGGATGTGATCGGACCCAAACGCTCGGGGAGCCTGTGCCTGCCGGCCGGCTCGATCGCGTGGCGCGAGGCCAGGCCCGATCCGGCGGATGCGCGCGAGGCTTTCGCGACGGGACTGCGCGTGGGAGGGATCGGCGCCGGGGACACCGGCAACCCCTTTTCCGAGAGCGGGCGCGGCGCAACCCGTGCGATCCGGGCGAGCCTGCGCGGCGTGCGGCTGAGCGCCTGCGTGCCGCCGGGCGGTCTGGGCCGGCTGTTGAACCGCGGACAGTCGGTCAAGGGCGATGGCGTGATGGCGGTGACGTGGCGGGTCTATGCGCGCTCGCAGGACGCGCCGATACTGACGGGCGCAACCTGCGTAACCTTCGCCTACCGCCAGGAGCGAGCGACACTGCCATCGATGACCCTGGCGGGTTTCGAAGCGGCGGGCCGGCAGGTCGCGGCCGACGTGCTGGCGGAGGGACGGTTAAAGGATGAGGAAGAGGCGAACTGCCGGCGGTTGGCGGCGCGGCCGGGGGCGACGTTCGTGGTGACGGGAGACGATTGAGCGCTTCCGCACGAGAAGCCTTGCGCCACTTCCCGCCGCCTGAGGTGGTTACCTCTCCCGCCGACGTGAGAGGGCGTTGCTCACTGCGCGTCCTTGTCTTGATTCTTGACCTCGCCACCGGTGCCGGCGTTACCGCTATAGTCGCCGGTGGCGGCGAGGGGACCGGCAGCAGGGGCGCCTTCGCCGCGGTCGACCGCGTCCGAGCGGGCCGCCACCGCCTGTTCCAGGTCGGAACGGGCGTCGTCGTCGCGGGCCTCGCCGGCGCTGTCCGGGTTGCCGAGCGCGAGGTCTTCGGGGGTCGTGTCCGGGTGGGGATCGGGCATTGAGAAGTCTCCATTTGCGGGGGGCCGTCACGGGGGTGAACCCCGTGACGTCGAAGCCCGACCTGCGGCCGGGCCCGGCCGGCCTTGCTGGTCTCGTGAATAGCGCGGCTATTCACGTGCCATCGGCGGCTCACATCTCCGGCTGCGTCACCGTACCTGGATCGGTGTTCGGCATGGTCGGCGCCGGCTGGTCATAGTCGGGCCCGGGCGGGCTGATCTCGGGTGACGGGCTGGTGCTGGGGACCGGCATCGGATCGAACGCCGGCGTTTCGGGCGGGGGCTGCGTGGCCATGGGAACGACTCTCCTTCACGTGCCCCAACGCGTGCGACACCCGCGCGGTTGCCTCCCGGCGCATCCCTCGCCTATACGCGCGCATTCACGGCGGGTCCGTATACTCAAGCGGGCGTGGCGGAACTGGTAGACGCAGCAGGTTTAGGTCCTGCCATCGCAAGATGTGGGGGTTCGAGTCCCTTCGCCCGCACCAGTCCTCCGCGCCGGCGGCGGGGCGACCCACCGGCCATCATTCCACGAGCAAGGGTTCCCATGCAAACGGTCGAAACGGTGAACGAGGGGCTCAAGCGCGCCTACAAGCTGACCATCCCGGCGCGCGAGATCGAGGCGCGCGTCGCCAGCGAGATCAAGCGCGTCGCGCCCCAGATGAAGATGCCGGGGTTCCGCCCCGGCAAGGTGCCCGCGAACCTGGTGCGCAAGATGCACGGCCCCGCGCTGATGCAGGACGCGCTCAACGCCGCCGTGCAGCAGGGCGTCCAGTCGCTGCTCGCCGAGCAGCAGCTGCGCCCCGCGATCCAGCCGGCCGTCGAGCTGGGCGAGGGCTATCAGCCCGGTGGCGACGCGGAGGTCAGCATCGCGCTGGAGGTCCTGCCCCAGCTGCCGACGCCCGCGATCGAGGGGCTTGCGCTGGAGCGACTGACCGTGCCGATCGACGAGGAGGCGGTGGAGGAGCGGTTGCGCAAGTTCGCCGATGGGCAGAAGAGCTGGGACGACGCCGGCGACAAGGCGGCCGACACCGGCGATCAGGTCACGATGGACTTCGCGGGCGCGGTGGACGGCGTCGCGTTCGAGGGCGGGACGGGGACGGACATGGCCGTCGAGATCGGCTCCGGCCGGCTGATTCCGGGCTTCGAGGACCAACTGGTC
This sequence comes from Sphingomonas bacterium, assembly GCF_903643065.1. GTDB lineage: Bacteria > Pseudomonadota > Alphaproteobacteria > Sphingomonadales > Sphingomonadaceae > Sphingomonas. The sequence continues at coordinate 3,929 of NZ_CAHJWX010000219.1, forward strand.
GGCGTCGTGGCGGGCGAGGCGAAGCAGATCGCCGTCACCTTCCCGGCGGATTACCAGGCGACCGAGCTGGCGGGGAAGCCGGCAACGTTCGATCTCCAGATCAAGTCGGTGAAGACGGCCGGCGAGAGCCAGATCGACGACACGCTGGCCAAGAACCTGGGGCTGGAGAGCCTGGAACAGCTGCGCGGGCTGGTACGCGGGCAGGTGGAGCAGGAGGGCAACGGGCTTACGCGGACGCATATGAAGCGAAAGCTGCTCGATCAGCTCGCCGCCGGGCATGATTTCGAGGTGCCGCCGTCGATGGTGGAGGCCGAGTTCGGCCAGATCTGGTCGCAGCTGGAGCACGAGGCCGAGCACGAGGCCGACCCCGCGGCAGCGCGCGCCGAGATGGAGGCGGAGCGCGACGATTATCGCCGCATCGCCGAGCGCCGCGTGCGGTTGGGGCTGCTCCTGTCCGAGATCGGGCAGGCGAACGGCGTCGAGGTGAGCTCGCAGGAGATGAACCGGTTGATCGCCGAGGCCGCGCAGCAATATGGGCCCGACGACCGCCAGCGCTTCGTTCAGTATATTCAGCAGGAGCCGATGGCCGCGGCGCAGCTGCGCGCCCCCCTCTACGAGGACAAGGTGGTCGACTTCCTGTTCGGCTGCGCGACGATCACCGATCGCGAGGCGACACGCGCCGAGCTGGAAGCCGCGATCGAGAGCGAGGACGGCTTCGCGACCGGCACGCACCTGCACGACCACGCGGATCACGACGATAATGATGGTGGTCACGAGCACGCCGGCCAAGATCACGAGGCGCAGGCGGCCGAGCCGGCCG
>NZ_CAHJWX010000220.1 GCF_903643065.1 Sphingomonas bacterium
CAGCGACGTGACCGCGAGCGCCTGCGCGGCCGGCAGCGCGGTCTTGTCCATCTGCGCGAGCGTGCGGTCGAGGATGAAGTCGGGCGGCGTCACCCCGCCGGCGACGTCGTGGCGCGCGCGCGCGGTCTGGTCGTCGATCTGCGTGGCGAAGGCGCCGAGCCGCTGGAGATAGGCGTCGGCGTCGGCGGCGGTCTCGATCCGGTGCTTGGTGTCGAGGAAGTCGGGGACGGACTGGTAGGCGCCGGTCTGCTGCGACAGGATATAGGGGCTGGGGCCATAGCCCGTGCCGCCGAAGTCGAACGCCTGCACGGCGGCGGCGGAGCGGCGGGTGTAGAGCACGGCATCCAGATCGACGCGCGCGTCGGCGTCGAGCGCGGTCCGGTCGACCGCCTGCAACCGCCGCAGCTCGGCGGCGGTCTCCGCGCGCGCGGACGCGATCCCGGCGGCGGACTGGTCGGAAAGCTTGGCGCGCAGATCGGCATTGGCGCCGGTGTCGAGCCCCAGATTGGTCGCGCCCTCGGGCGATCGGCGCAGCTGCGCGTGCACGAGACCGTCGAACAGCGTCGCGAGCGCGGGCGGGTCGGCGGCGGCGAGCGGCGTGACGGCGAGCGCGGCGGTGCCGAGCAGGAACTGGCGGCGGTCGGCAGGCATGGGCGCTTCCTTCGGTTGGCGTGCGGAGCTTGCCGCGCCGGGCGCGAGCGCACAAGGCCGGCGCCATGGCGTTCACCCCCCTCGACGCGATCGGCCTGGTCGGCGTCGCGATGATGCTCGTCGCCTATGGGCTGGCGATCGCGCGGCGGCTCGATCCGGTGCGACCGCCGGCGCTGCTGCTCAACCTGGTCGGCTCGCTCGGCGTGCTGGTGTCGCTATTCGGCGCGTTCAACTGGTCGGCGGCGGTGATCGAGAGCGCCTGGGCGCTGATCGCGGCGGGCGGGCTGCTGCGCTGGGCCGCGCGGCGGCGCTGACGCAAAAAGTGCAGCGCGCGAGGGACCCTCGCCCGGCGAGGGGACGTTGACACCTTTGCCATGACCGCCCCGCCACCCTCGTCGGACCGCATCGTCGCGGTGGGTCTGCTGACCCAGCGGGATGTCGATATGCTGGGCAGCGGCTTCCGGCGGCTGTTCCCGGTGGCGGAGGACCGGTCGTTCGACGACCTGCTCCGCCGGCTCGACGCGATCGAGCGGTCGCCAGGGTAACGATCCTCCCCCGCCGGGCGGAGCAGGATCGGGCTCAGGCCGCGCGGGTAGCCGAAAGCGGGAAGCTGCCGAACGCGCCCGCGCCGACGGTGCCGGTCATCGTGTCGCCGGAGGCGGTCGCCTGGCAATCCAGCGTCATCGGCATCGGCGTGGTCATCTGCTGCTTCCAGCTGATCGTCTCGCCGCTCGCCTCGCCCGCGATGTCGGACGAGCCCATCGCGCCGGACACGTTGCCCGACCAGCTCGCGCCCTCGCTCTTCACGGTCAGCCGCATCTTCTGGTCACCCAGCGGCGACTTCACCACGCAGTCCCAGCTACCGTCGACATCCGCCATCTGCCTGCTCCTTCGCGCCGGTCGCGGCCGGTCCGTCCGCCGCGTGTGCGCGTCCGTCCCGCCTCGACCGGCGGCCGGGACCTGTCAAGGCCGCTCGACCCGCTCGACATGACCGCGCAGCTGCTCGCGCGTGAACCAGACCGGCTTGGTCTGGTGACGCACGAACAGGGGTGACTGGTCGGCGTAATGCGGGCTGTCCGGCCGGGTCGTCGCCGCGCCATAGGGCTGGATCGAGCGGCTGTGGACACCGCCCTGCGGATCCCAGCCGACGAACATCACGAAGCTGTCGCCATGGTTGGCGACCAGCCGCCCGTCCGGCGCCTGCTCCCACGATGCCGCGCGCAGCACGTCCGGGCCGCCGTCAAGCGGCAGGTCGACGCGGCCGTGGCGCAGCCGCAGCACCGTGCCCAACGGCGGGTCGAGCCGGCCGAAATGATCGCGCAGATAGCCTGCCGCCTGGCGCAGCGCGTCCGTCGGGTCCGCCTCGGGCAGGCGCTTGTAATGCCAGATCTCGCCCGTGCGCATCAGCATCGCTGCCAGCGCATCCGCCGGCCCGCGCCCGTCGAGGTTCCAGTCCCAGCGCGCCAGCAGCGCGCGGGCGGACGCCAGCGCCGGGTCGTGCGTCGCCAGCAGATCGGCGAACCACTTCGCCGCCCAGCCTTGCCGGCTGACGCCGGTGTCGTACTTGATCCGCGCCAGTTCGGCCTCGCCGATCTTCGGCGTCGCAGCCATCAGCTCGACGGCGCGGGTGGCGCGGTTGGTGGTGTCGGTCTCGACGCCCAGCAGCGGCGGCTGCGGCGGCATTTCAGAACCGGGGCCGCTCGCCAAATAGGGCGAATTGTTGGCGTTGACGAGGAAGCCGGAGGGCGGATCGAGGTGCTGCGGCACCGCCGACCAGGGCATCGTGCCGGGCAGGTAATCGCGGCTGGTGTCGCCGGGCAGCACGCGGGCATAGTCGAAGCCAGGCCGCCGCCGCGGGAACATCGCGTTGTAGACGTGATCAATCCGGCCGGTCGCGTCCGCGTACAGGAAGTTGGTCGCGGTCACGCCTTGGAGCGCCATCGCGCGGTTCCACTGCGCATAGGTCCGCGCGCGGGTGAGGCGGTAATATTGCTCCACCATGCGCAGCTGATCGGCGCCGGCGTAGCGGATCGCGAACGCGCCCGCGCGGTTGCGGATCACCGGCCCCTGGATCGCACGCTCGATCGTCTTGGGGACCGGCAGCACGAACGGCCCCCACAGCTTGACGGGCAGCCAGACGCGCTGCTGCTCGATCGGGCGACGCCGGCCGTCGAATAGATAGGTCGTGGCGTCGGCGCGGAGCTTGTAGACGTCGACCAGGTCGGGCCGGTCGACCGTGTTGGTCCAGCCCAGCGTCTCGTTATGCCCGAGCAGCGGGTAGGGCGCGCCGGGGAAAGTCGCGCCCGCGAAATGCCAGCCGGTGCCCGATTGCACGACCAGCTCATACCAGGCGACCCCGCCCGTCCAGGGCTGATGCGCGTTGGAGATCATCCGCGTCCACCCGTCCCCCGACCGCTTGGGCGCGACGACGAACCCGTTCGAGCCCGCCTCCTCCGGATGCGGCCCCACCGGCGTCACCCCCGGCGCGTCGGGGCCCGCGCGATCCGACGGCGGCGGCTGGTCGCCGGTCAGCGCGGCAAGCACGCCGTCGAGCCCGAAGAAGAAAGGCGAACGCGCCACGAACCCGACCGCGACGTCGTGCCCGTCGACCGGGAACAGCCTGGCCAGCCGCACCTCGCCCGGATGGCGCCGGGCAAAGGCGTTGAGCCCCGCGGCGTAGCCATCGAGCAGCGCGCGCACGTCGGCGGGCTGTGCGTCATAGTCGCGGTCCACCGTCGCGCGGGCGCCGATCAGGTGGATGACATAGTCGGTCTTAGCGCCGTCCGCCCCCGTGATCGCGCCCAGCCGCCCGCGCGTCATTGCCAGCACCTCCTGGAGCGTGCTGAAATCGTCCTCCGCATGGGCGTAGGCGATCCCATAGGCGACGTCAGGGTCCGTCTTGCCGAAGATGTGCGGCACGCCCCAGCGGTCGCGCGCGACCGTCACGTCATAACGATGCGCGGGCGGCGGCGCGACGCGGGTCGCGGTCAGCGGCTCCCAGGTGGCGAGGCCGACCGCGGCGAGGACGACCAGGGCGAGCAGGCCCAGCCCGAGGCGGCGCGCGATCTTCAACGCCGGGCATCCGGTGCTGCCTTGGCGCCGATCACGTCGAGCCTGGCGACGCGCTGTCGCTTGAAGATCGCCAGCACCGTGTCGACGCAGCCGAAGCTCGATTGACGGTCGGGCTGGAACCGCACGGCCGGCCGGGTGCGCCGCCAGCCATGCGCGGCCACCTCCAATTGGCGCAAGGTGACGGATCGACCGTTCAGCGTCGGATGGCAGCTGTTGGCGAGTAGGCGGACAAGGACCCGGTCAGGTGCCGCCGTGGACGCGAACGCAGCGAGCGCGAGCAGAGGGATGAGCATGGCGCCTACCTACTCCGCCCTCCCGCCTTTCGAAAGCCGGGCTCTCGGCACATCGTGCTATGAAAAAACGTGCTTCGTGGTTCGCCATCGGCGACCGCTTGTGTTGCCTGAATGTCACACTATTTGATAGTCGACCAGCAAGGGGCCAGCATGAACCTCGACATCTTCACCGAACGCGCGCGCGGCTTTCTGCAATCGGCGCAGACCGTCGCGATCCGCAACAACCACCAGCAGATCGCGCCCGAGCATGTCCTGAAAGCGCTGCTGGAGGACGAGCAGGGGATGGCCGCCGGGCTGATCGGGGCGGCCGGGGGCGACGCGAAGCGCGCCACGGCCGAGGTGGACGCCACGCTCGCCCGGCTGCCCGCCGTCACCGGTTCGGGCGCGCAGCAGACGCCGGGGCTCAACAACGACACGGTGCGCCTGCTCGACCAAGCCGAGCAGATCGCGACCAAGGCGGGCGACCGCTTCGTCACCGTCGAGCGGCTGCTGCTCGCGCTGGCGCTGTCGACCGGCGCGGCCGGGCGGGCGCTCAAGACCGCCGGCGTCACGGCGGAAGGGCTGAACGCCGCGATCAACCAGCTGCGTCAGGGCCGCGCCGCCGACACCGCGTCGGCGGAGGATCGCTACGACGCGCTCAAGAAGTTCGCGCGCGACCTGACGCAGGCGGCGCGCGACGGCAAGCTCGACCCCGTCATCGGCCGCGACGAGGAGATCC
>NZ_CAHJWX010000221.1 GCF_903643065.1 Sphingomonas bacterium
CGCCCTCCTCGCCGCCGCTCCACTTGAGCGCCAGCAGCCGCGCCTCGCGCGCCGAGCCGGCGCTGACGCCGAGCAGCGCGCCCATGCCCAGCTCGCGCATCGCCGCCTCGTCGAGCACCGTCACCTCCAGGCCCAGGCCGTCGATCGCGGCGCCGACCTGCTCGACGAAGGTCTCGGGGTAAAGCAGGTTGGGCGGCTCGGTGACGAGCTGGCGGGTCAGCGCCATTCCGTCGGTCACCGCCGACTCCGGACCCCAGGCCTGCTCGCTCCCGTCAGGCGCGCCGCTGATCGCGAGCGTCGCGAGCGTCGGCCTGGCGTTGTCGGGCAGCTTCGTCCGGTACACGTCATGCCGCCATGCGCGTTGCGCGGCGGCCCCGGCGAACCGTGCGACCGCCTCGGGCGTCGCGGACACGCCGGTCAGGTCGACCGAGACGGCGGTGGCCGTCGTCAGCAGCCTGGCGGTAAGCGCGCCACCCGCCTTGGCCCAATCGGGCTCCGCGCCGCCGCCGACGCCCAGCAACAGCACGTGGCGGACCGCGCCCTCAGACGGAACGAACAACTCGACGATCGCGCCCGCCTCGCCAGTGAAGCGTTGCGCCGCCGCCGCCGCATCGCCCACCGCGCGCAGACCCGCGATCGCATCCCAGTTCACGCGCTCCAGGCCGTCCTTCTCGACGGGCAGGACGAGGATAGCGACGGGATCGGCGGCGGGAACGAAGCTGATCTGCATGGGACGGTGCGGCTTTCGATGATCGGTGGTCGGGAAGCGCTCGTCCTCTACGCCCCCCGCCCGGTGACACAAGCACGCGATTGCGGGACGCGGACGGCTGGGTTACGCGCCAAGGACGCAAGGTGCTCGCGCAAGGGGTTGGTTCATCATCGTGTCGCGTTCCCTGTTGCTGGCGGGCGGTGTCCTGACGCTGGCCGTGCCCGCCCATGCGAGGGCCTCGGCGCAGCAGGCGCCCCTAGCCCGCCCGCCCGCGACCGGCTCGACCGCCGATCAGCAGGTTCAGTTCGCGGCCAACGCGCTCGATTACGACAATGAGACCGACATCGTGACGGCGACCGGCGAGGTGCGCATGACGCGCGCGGGCCAGCGGCTGCGTGCCGACAAGGTGGTGTGGAACCGCAAGACCGGCCAGGTGGTCGCGACGGGCGACATCGCGGTCGTCAATCCGCAGGGCGACATCGCCTATGGCGATCGCATCGAGCTGGCCGACAGCCTCAAGGACGGCGTCGTCGACAACATGCTGGTGGTGCTGGAGCGCGGCAGCCGCTTCGCCGCGACGCGGGGGCGCCGCGCGCAGGACGGCACGCTCGATCTCGATCACGCCGCCTACACGCCGTGCGCCGTCACGAACGACGCCGGCTGCCCCAGGGAGCCGAGCTGGAAGATCACGGCGCTGCGGGTCACCTACCGACCAGACCGCGAGCGGGTGTCGTTCGTCAGCGGCCGGTTTCATCTGTTCGGGCTGCCCTCGCTGCCGCTCCCCAATCTGAGCATCTCGACCGGCGATCACAGCGAGAGCGGGGTAATCTCCCCCGATCTGCGCTTCTCCCACGTGAACGGGCTTGAGGTTGCCGTGCCCTATTACCTCTCGCTGGGGCCGAACCGCGGGCTGACGCTGACGCCGCATCTGTTCACGTCGGTGCTGCCGGAGATGCAGGTCCAGTATGAGGCGCTCGGGACAAGGGGCGCGTTCCGCCTGACCGGCTATGCCACGGTGAGCCGACGCAGCGACGACCTGAACACCACGGAGGTGGGGCCGACGGAGCAGGCGTTTCGCGGCTATGTGGACGGGATCGCGCGATATCAGCTGAGTTCGACCTGGAGCGTCAGCGGCTCGCTGCGGCGGACCACCGATCGGACCTTTCTGCGCCGCTACGACATCTCGCGCGACGACCGGCTGCGCTCCACGGCCAAGCTGGAGCACATCGACGCGGACAGCTATTTCGCGCTGGACGGCTGGGCGGTGCAGACGTTGCGGGTCGCCGACTCGCAGGGCATGCAGCCGCTGGCGCTGCCCGAGATCGACTATCGCCGGCTCATCCGCGACGCGCCGCTGGGCGGGCGGCTCGCGATCCAGCTCAACTCCCTGGCGCTGACCCGCGACGCGGGCCAGGACACGCAACGCGCCTTTGCCAGCGCGCGCTGGGACCTCCGGCGTCTCGCCGCCGGCGGCCAGGAACTGACGCTGACCGCCTTTGCGCGCGCGGATGCCTACAACACGCACGACACGCTGGCGACGGCGGTGACCAGCTATCGCGGGCTGGAAGGCTTCCACACGCGCGCGATCGGCGCGGTCGCGGCCGATCTCGCCTGGCCGCTGATCGGCGCGCTGGGCTCGGGCACGCAGCGGTTCACGCCGCGCGTGCAGGTGGTCGCGTCTCCGCACATCGCCAATCTGACGCTGCCCAACGAGGACTCGCGCGCGGTTGACCTGGACGATTCCAACCTGTTCGCGCTCAATCGCTTCCCGGGCTATGACCGCTGGGAGGATTCGACGCGCGTCACCTATGGCGGCGAGTGGGCGGTCGACCTGCCGGGCGTCCACGTCGATGCCGTGATCGGGCAGAGCTATCGCCTGTCGGAGCGGCCCAGCATCCTGCCCAGCGGCACCGGCCTCTCCGACCGCTTCTCCGACATCACCGGCCGAACGGAGGTGCGCTTCCGCGACCTGCTCTCCCTCACGCACCGCTACCGCGTCGATCACGACAGCCTCAGCTTTCGCCGCAACGAGATCGACGCCACCGTGGGCTCGCGGAGCACCTATGCGCTGATCGGCTATCTCCGCCTCGACCGGAAGATCTTCCCCTCGATCGAGGATCTGCAGGACCGCGAGGAGGTGCGCCTGGGCGGGCGGGTGCAGATCAGCCGCTTCTGGTCGCTGTTCGGCTCGACCGTGATCGACCTGACCGATCGCGCGGAGGACCCGCTGTCGCTCGCCAACGGGTTCGACCCGCGCCGTCATCGGATCGGCTTCGAATATGCCGACGACTGCATCCGGCTCGGGCTGACCTGGCGGCGCGACTATCAGGACACCGGCGACGCGCGCGCGGGCAACAGCTTCCTGTTGACGCTGGCGTTCACCAACCTCGGCCGCTAAGCGCCGGTTCAGGCGGTGGACGGCACGGACCGCCGGTGGCGCGATCGGTCGCGCGGGAGTGGAAGGCGTTGGTGACAGGCTTTGGTGGGCGCGCGGGCGCGATGCTCGCGCTGATGATGGCGGTGGCGGCGCCGGCGCAGGTGAGCCGCGACCAGGGCGTGCCCGAGACCCCGCTCGACATCCCGGCCAACCTGCAGATCTTCGGCAAGCTCGACCCCAACGTGCGCAAGCCGACCGCGATCGTCAACGACACGGTGGTGACCGGCACGGACGTCGATCAGCGGCTCGGCCTGATCGCGTTGTTCAACAACGTGCCGATCGCGCAGATCAAGGGCGACGAGCGCGACCGGCTGCGGTTGCAGATCCTGCGTCAGCTGATCGACGAGACGCTGCAGGTGCAGGAGGCGAAGACCGCCGACATCGCCATCACGTCCGCGCAGGTCGATCAGGGCGTCGTCCGAGCGGCGCAGAGCACCTTCAAGGTCACGCCCAAGGAGCTGCCCGCCTTTCTGACCAAATCGGGTGCGTCCGAACGGACGCTGCGCCGCGAGATCGAGGCGGAGCTGGCATGGCAGAGCTATCTGCGCCACCGCGTCGAGCCGCTGGTCAATGTCGGCGATCAGGAGGTGGCGGACATCCTCAAGCGCCTCCAAGCGCAGAAGGGCACGCAGGAGTTCAATATAAAGGAGATCTTCCTGCGGGCCGAGGGCGCGAACGAGCAGGAAATCTTCGCCAAGGCACGCACGGTGCTTCAGGACCTGCAGAAGTCGGGCAAGCCGTTCGAGCAATATGCCGTGCAATATTCGGACTCGCCGACGGGCAAGCAGGGTGGCGATCTGGGCTGGGTGAAGGCGTCCGTGCTGCCGGCGGAGCTGGCGCAGGCGGCGCAGGACATGCAGGTCGGCCAGGTCGCCGGGCCGATCGAGAACTCCGGCGGCTATTCGATCCTGTACCTGACCGACAAGCGCCAGCTGCTCACCGCCGACCCGCGCTCCGCGAAGCTGAGCCTGAAGCAGCTCACCGTCCGCTTCCCCGCCGGCACGACGCAGGCGGATGCGACCGCGCGGACGAGCGCCTTCGCGACGGGGCTGAAGCAGCTCCAGGGCTGCGGCTCGGTGGAAAAGGTCGGCGCGGCACTGGGTGCGGAGGTGGTCGACAACGACGCCGTCCTGATCCGCCAGCTGCCCGGGCCCTTGCAGGACCTCATGCTCAATCTCCAGGTCGGGCAGGCGACGCCGCCCTTCGGCAACCCGCAGGAGGGCGTGCGCAGCCTGGTGCTGTGCGGTCGCGACGACACGCAGTCGACCGAGCTGCCGCGCGCCGACCAGATCGAGAATCAGATCCAGGAAACGCGCGTCAACCTGCGCGCGCAGGCCAAGCTGCGCGACCTGCGGCGTGACGCGATCATCGAATATCGCTGAGTTCCGGCCGATGGCGCCGCTGGCGGTGTCGATGGGCGACCCGGCCGGGATCGGGCCGGAGGTGATCGCCAAGGCGTGGGCGGCTGGCGGACTGCCGCCGTTCGTGGTCCTGGGCGATCCGGGCGCTTTTGCCGGGCCGGTCGCGGTCGTGCGCGACATGGCGGAAGCGGCGGCGGCGTTCGGCC
>NZ_CAHJWX010000222.1 GCF_903643065.1 Sphingomonas bacterium
TCGTCGCCAAGCCGTCCGCGCGGCCGCGCGCCGACGCTTTCGCGATCCAGCCCAACGTGCTGGTCGACAACCGCGCGTCGAACCGCTTCACGGTGGTGGAGGTCAACGCGCGCGATCGTCCCGCGCTGCTCCACCAGCTCGCCCACGCGCTGTTCCAGGCCAAGGTGACGATCCACTCCGCCCATGTCGCCACCTATGGCGAGCGCGCGGTGGACGTGTTCTACGTCACCGACCTGACCGGCGACCAGCTGGACAATCCGGCCCGGCTGCGGACGTTGGAGCGACGGCTCGCGGCGGCGGCGGCGGGCGAGCCGCTCGAAGCGGCGGCGTGAGGGAGGCGAGCATGGGCGTGCTGGGTATCGGCGGCATCTTCTTCCGGGCGCGCGATCCGAAAGCGCTCGCGGCGTGGTACAAGGAGCACCTGAACGTCGGGGCCGGCTGCGTCGCGACGCCAGGCGTCACGCCCGAGCCGTTCAGCTGGCAGGTCGAGGGCGGCCCGCTCGTGTTCCAGCCGTTCAAGGCGGACACGGATTACTGGTCGACCGACAAGCAGTTCATGCTCAACCTGCGCGTCCACGACCTCGACGGCCTGATCGCCGCGTTGATCGCGCTGTCGATCGAGGTGATCACCAAGCCGGAGTGGAACGACCCGCACGTGGGCAGGTTCGCGCGGCTGCACGATCCGGAAGGAAACGTGGTGGAGCTATGGGAGCCGGCGACGGCGGCGTAAGCATCCGTCATGCTGAACTCGTTTCAGCATCCACGCGCGACCGCCGACCAAAGCGACCCGTCACCGATCGGGAGCGAGCCCGACGCGACGACTCCGCGTCGTCGAACGGGTTCGCCTACCGCGAGCCGCCGGCCGTACTTGGCACCGAGACGCAGATCAGCTTGCGCTGATCCACTGCGGCAAGCTCACTTGGGCGACAGCACCATCAGCATCTGGCGGCCTTCCATGCGCGGATATGCCTCCACCTTGGCGATCTCCTGAGTCGCCTCCGCCACCCGTTGCAGCACCGCCATGCCCAAGTTCCCGTGGCTCAGCTCGCGACCGCGAAAGCGCATCGTCACCTTGACCTTGTCGCCCTCGCCAATGAACTCGTGCACCTTCTTCATCTTGGTGTCGTAGTCATGGTCGTCGATGTTGGGACGCATCTTGATCTCCTTGATCTCCTGCGTCTTCTGCGACTTGCGAGCGAGGTTCGCCTTTTTCTGCGCCTCGTACTTGAACTTGCCGACGTCGAGGTACTTGGCGACGGGCGGGTCGGCGTTAGGCGACACCTCGACCAGGTCGAGCCCCAGCTCCTGCGCGGCGGCCATCGCCTCGCGCGTGTACATCACGCCGAGATTTTCACCCTCATGGTCAATCACGCGGACCTTGGGGCTCTGGATCCACTCGTTGAAACGGGGACCGTTCATCGGCGGCGCCTGCATGGGCCGGCGGATGGTAGGGGGACGGATAGGTGAAACTCCTTGGCTCTGATGCTCCCAACATAGAGAAGATCGCGTGCAAGCGAAAGACCGCCCGGCGGGAACGGTCGCGCTCGCCGATCACTGTTCCCGCCCGCGCGGTCAGGCGCGGAGCGGCACGTCGCGACGCCGCCGCAGGACAAGGCCGGCGGCACCGAATCCGACGATCATCATCGCCCAGGTCGCCGGCTCCGGCACGGAGCCGACCGCGAAGGCCAGGAACTGCTGGATCTGCGTGGTGGAGAAATTATCGTCGGCGACGAGCACCAGGCTGCGTTCGCCGCTCGCCAGCGTCGGGCCGAACGTCACCCCCTCGATATTGTCCAGCGGCACGCCGAGCGTTCCGAGATCGAGCAACAGCGACTTGGCGACGGGCTTGTAGGAGATACCGGTCACGCTCGGCAGACCGAGCACGTTGGTGGCGCCGGCGGTGTCGATCCCGTAGAGCTTGATCGAATAGCCGGTGCCCGGCGCGCCGACGGTGTAGGACCGCTCCACGCCCAGATACTGGGTGCCGCCGAGCGACAGCAGCTCGACCAGGCCGTTGACCGAGAAGGCCGTCCCGACGGGCGGCACCGCGACCGGGTCGTCCTGGTAGACGTATTCGGCGGTCGCCAGCGACGTCAGCGTGCTGAACGACAGGATGCGCGATGGGCTGCCGGTGGTGCCGGTCGAGGCGGGCCCGTCCTGGATCAGCGCGTTCTCCAGCCCCGTGACCAGGGTCGTGCCGCCATCGGCGAGCGTCAGGCTCTCGAAGGCGAGGTTGTTGCGAATGCCCGACGTGGTCGTCGGGGCGTAATAGGCCGGGATGCTGAGGTCGCGCAGGTATGTCCCGTCCAGCGCCGCCTCGCGGACGAACGCCGGGACGCCGGCATTGGCGAAGCCCTCGCTGGAATAATAGACGGTGCCGCGGCCGGACAGGCGGATCGACTCGGGATCGATCGTCCCGGTCGCGTAGGTGGTCCCCGTCGGCGACTTGAACGAGGTGACGCCGTTCACCGCGACGCTGTTGAACCCGGTCGCGGTGATGCCCAACGTCAGGGAGTAATAGCGCGCGTTCGTCTGATCGTCGCTGATCGCGACGTAGCGGTCCTTCGGCGCGTCATAGTCGATCCCCGACAGCCCGCCGACGGTGGTGCCGCCAAAGGTCGCGCCGAACGGCAGCGTCTGCTGTCCCAGATAGCGCAACGGCAGGGTCTGGGCATGCGCCTCGACGCCGGCGCACAGCGCGAGCGCGGCCGCGATAGGGCCGGCGAGGCGGCGGGCGATGCGATCGGACATCAGACTTCTCCCTGTTATTCGAGACAGGGTTAACGCGCGTTCAGCGACTCCTTGATGACGGCCATGTCAGGTCCGCAGATCGGGCGCCGTCGCTTCCGCGCGCAGTCGCTCGACCAATTCGGCGAGCGCCAGCACCTCCTGCCCCTGCCCACCCAGCCGGCGCAGCGCCACCGTGCCCTCCTCCGCCTCGCGCTTGCCGACGACCAGCAGCGCGGGGACCTTGGCGAGCGAATGCTCGCGCACCTTGTAGTTGATCTTCTCGTTGCGCAGGTCCGTCTCGACGCGCAGCCCCGCTGCCCGCAGCGCCGCCGCGACCTCGTTCGCATGATCGTCTGCGTCCGAGACGATCGTCGCCACCACCGCCTGCACCGGCGCTAGCCAGAGCGGGAAGCGCCCGGCATGGTGTTCGATCAGGATGCCGATGAACCGCTCGAACGTGCCCAGGATCGCGCGGTGGAGCATCACCGGGCGGTGCCGCTCGCCATCCACGCCGACATAGGAGGCATCCAGCCGCTCGGGCAGCACGCGATCGGACTGGATGGTGCCGACCTGCCAGGTTCGCCCGATCGCGTCGGTCAGGTGGAACTCCAGCTTGGGCGCGTAGAAGGCGCCCTCGCCCGGCAACTCCTCGAACCGGGCCTTGATCGTCTCGGGCAGGCTGGACGCGGCGACCGCATCGCGCAGTTCCTGCTCGGACCGGTCCCACATCGCGTCGGTGCCGAAGCGCTGCTCGGGCCGCAGCGCCAGCTTCACCGCATAGTCGGTGAAGCCCAGGTCGCGATAGACGCTGTCGAGCAGGTCGATGAACGCCGCCACTTCCGCGATCAGCTGGTCCTCGCGGACGAACAGGTGCGCGTCGTCCTGCGTGAACTGGCGCACCCGCATGATCCCGTGGAGCGCGCCATGCGGCTCGTTGCGGTGGCAGCAGCCGAACTCCGCCATGCGGATTGGCAGATCGCGGTAGGACTTGATCCCCTGGCGGAAGATCAGGACGTGCGCCGGGCAGTTCATCGGCTTGAGCGCCATCAGCTCGGCGTCGCCCGACAGCACCGGGCCGTCATCCTTGCCCGACGGGATCTCGTCGGGCACGACGAACATGTTCTCGCGATACTTGCCCCAATGGCCGGACTGTTCCCATTGCCGCGCGTCCATCAGCTGCGGTGTCTTGACCTCCCGATAGCCCGCCGCGTCCAGCCGCCGTCGCATATACGCCTCCAGCTGGCGCCACAGGATGAAACCGTTGGGATGCCAGAACACGCTGCCCTGCGCCTCGGCCTGGAGATGAAACAGGTCCATCTCCTGCCCGATCCGGCGATGGTCGCGCCTGGCCGCCTCCTCCAGCATGGTGAGATGCGCGTCGAGCTGCTTCTTGTTGAGCCAGCCGGTGCCGTAGACGCGGCTGAGCATCGCGTTGTTCTGGTCGCCGCGCCAATAGGCGCCGGACACGCGCGTCAGCCTGAAGGCGGCCGGATCGAGCCGCCCGGTCGAGGGCATGTGCGGCCCCCGGCACATGTCGAGCCAGGCGCCCTGGCGATAGATGGTCAGCTCCTCGGCCTCGGGCAGCTCGGCCGCCCATTCGGCCTTGAACCGCTCGCCCTGTCTTTCCCAAGTCTCGATCAGCTGCTCGCGGCTCCAGACCTCGCGCTGGAACGGCTCGTCGCGCGCGATGATCGCGCGCATCTCCGCCTCGATCGCGGGCAGGTCCTCGTCGGTGAAGGGCCGATCGGCGGGCGCGAAGTCGTAATAGAAGCCATCGGCGGTCGCGGGCCCGAAGGTGATCTGCGTGCCGGGGTGGAGATGCTGCACCGCCTCCGCCATCACGTGCGCGAAATCGTGCCGCGCCAGCTCCAGCGCGTCCGCCTCGTCGCGCGCCGTGACCAGCGCCAGCCGCGCGTCGCGCTCGAACGGGCGGGACAGATCGCGCAGCTCGCCATCCACCCGCGCCGCGATCGCCGCCTT
>NZ_CAHJWX010000223.1 GCF_903643065.1 Sphingomonas bacterium
GCCTCCCCGCGGCCGATCGTCCGCGTGCCGGCGGCGGTCGCGAGCCAGATGCCGCCATGCGAGGCATGAAGGGCGGGGTAGGGGAGCACGGGGACGGTGTAGCGCAAGCGGAACGGGAGGGGAACGGCTGCGACGAGACTGAGCCCGACCGCCACCAGGATGGCGCATCTGTCCAATGCCGGCCGCCGCTGGGCAGCCTATGCGTGCGCAACGCCGGCAGCAGGGACTCGCGCGTCATGTTCGGGCTGGAGCAATATGCCGACGCCTTCGACCGCATGCATGCGGAAGTGCAGGGCGACTTCGACAAGCTGATGCTCAAGGATGCCGCCGAGGGCGCAGGCCGTCGCTGGGGTGGCGATTCAGGCTGGACCTATGCCACCGGCCTGCTGATCGGCACGGCCTGGGCGCTCGGCACGTTTGTGCTCAGCGCCGGCAAGGGTTTGGTCGACACGCTGCGTCTCGGTGAGGGCATCAAGAGCGGCACCGTGGGCGGGGTGGCTGAGGACGGGATGCGTCTTCTCAACGTCCTGCCGCTGCTCGGCGTCATCTCACGCCCGGTCGCGACCGCCGCGCGCACCCGCTCGCTTACCTCAGCGCTCCGGACGGTGGGGCAGCAAGGGGCCAGGTCGTGCGGCCCGACCGCGATCTCCGCCGCAGGGCGCATCTCCGGTCAGCAGGCGGCGCTAACGCTGGAGGAGGTCGGCCACATCACCGCCGAGGTTCACCCCGCCATTCACCCCAACCACCCGAGCTTTCCCGGGATGTGGGCGCGCGAGGTGAACACGACGCTGAAGGCGGTCAACGTCACCAGCGAGGAGATCAGCGTCGCCGGCGGTCTCAACGACGTCGAGATGGCGGTGCAGAAGGGACGTGGCCCGGTGATCATCGGCGCGCAATGGTGGGAGGAGACGGGGGGCGTCATTCGCCAGCAGCCGGCGGGCAACGCCTGGAGCACGCTCACCGAGCCCGACCACTGGCTGGTGGCGTTCAAGGGTGCCGGTGGGCGGACTATGGTCGCCGACCAGTTCGGCATCCGGCCGCTCGCCGAGGCCGGCACGATTCAGGGTCATTCCAGCCCGTTCACCCTGGTCAACAAGGCGCTGTTGGTCGAGGATGGCGCGTTGATGAAGACGCTGACCATGACCGAGCGGTTCGGGGCAGGCGTACGCGGCGCGCCGGCGCGCGGCTGGCTGGCGAGCAACTTCATGGTCAACATGGTGGTGGTCAACCAGCAGCAGACCTGGACCATGGACAATGTCGTGCGTCAGGAGATGGGCAAGCCGCTGCGTCCCTGGCCCGGCATGCCGGGGTCGATGACGGCGGCGATCGCGGCGCGCAACCTGAGCGGCGCATCCGGCGGTGGTGCGGCAGTGGTTCGGACGGCGCCGTGCCCGCCCTGCTCCCCGGGACGGCGGGCGGGAGCGGGACCGGCGGCGATCAGGTCAGCACCAATGCGCCGTCGCCGATGCCGCTGCCCAATCTGCTCAGCCCGACGCTGCAGCAGGACACCGCGCTGATCCTCCGCAAGCTGCCGATGAACGGCGATACCCGCGAAAGATTGACGATCATGGCCGACACCGGCCTGTCGGAGGCGCGGGCCCGTAATGCGCTGCTTCAGCTCAGGACCGGCGGCATGGTCCGGATCACCGCCTGGTCGGGGACCGGGCAGCAGGCGAGCCCGGCCCTGGCGGGGCGGACGATGATTCGACGCTGATCCCCCGTCGGGCGGGTGGCGCGCGCGGGCGGCGGCACGACGCCACTGCCGTCCGGCGCGAGTTGAGGCATTGTCAGGCTGGACAACTCGCCGCCGAGCGGGACCGGCGGCTCAGCCCATCACGTGCCGTCGCGCGACGGGGCGTCTTGGTGGACGTCGGCTCGGCTTAGGTCCAGCGCCCATCAACCGGGCAGGCCCGAGCCCGCCGGGTGTCGGCACCGCGAAGCGCGCGGGGTGGACGAAGGCGAACAGCTCCAGCAGGTCCAGCCCCGACAGCTCGGCATAGCCCAGCCGCTGCCCGATCAGCGGCGCGTTGAGCAGGATGACGGGCGTGTCCGCCGCCACCCGGATCGCCTCCCCACGGCCGATCGTCCGCGTCCCGGCGGCGGTCGCGAGCCAGATGCCGCCATGCGAGGCATGAAGGGCGGGATAGGGGAGCACGGGGAACGGTGTAGCGGAACGTGTGGGGAACGCCACAGCCGGCGTGCGCCGGCGTGACGGTCTATCGCCAAAGGCCGTTGCGGCGATAGAAGGAGAACAGCGCGGCGGGGGAGTCGCATCGCACCCTGGGCAGTTCGACGGTGTCGAACATCGCTCGATAGCGCTGGCGATCGGCTCTGGTGGCGACGGCGATGTGGTGGATCATCGCCCATTTGACGCTGTCCCTGCCGCCGTCGAGCGCGCCGCGCCGATCGCGCTCGAACCAGCAGCGGCGCAGATACCGGTACAGGCTGACCGCCACCGGGATGTCGAGCAGGATCAACCCGGTCGCGCGCGCCAGCCGTTGCGGCAGCAACCGCGCGTAGTTGCCGTCCATCACCCAGCGCGGGGACATGATCGCCGCGTCGTGGAGCGCGGCGAACTCGTCCGCCGGTCGCGGAACCCAATCGGTACGCGGCAGGTGGTGAAGCCGGTCGAGGTGGACGACCGTCAGCCCGCGCGCCGCGCCGATCGCCGCCGCCAGCGTGGACTTGCCGCTGTTCGACGGACCCATGATGCAGATGCGCGTGCCCAGTTCGTCCAGCGTCATGGGGCGGGCATCTCCACCCGTCGCTCGCCCGCCGCCAGCGTCGCCGCTCGCCATGCCTGCCAGCGCCTGAGCAGCGCCCCGCGCGCCTCGCCGATCGGCTGATCCAGCAGGTCGGCCGCGTCCATCCGGTCGGTGCGGAAGTGGCGAAAGGCCTGGCGACGCTCGCACCAGGCGATCAGCACGCGCCGGCTGGCCGAATAGCCGAGCACCACGGGCCAGACCGTTCGCTCCGTCCGCGCGCCATCCCCCGCGCAGTAGCGAAGGCGCAGCTTGCGGCCCCGGCGGATCGCCTCGCGCAGCCGGGCGGGGTCCACCACCTCGCGAGCCATGTCGAGCGACGGCTGCGTCGCCGTGCTCGGTTGCGCGATTAAGGGGTGCAGATGCGCGGGCACGGCGGCGGCGATCTTGGCGAGGACGTCGTGCGCGGCGAGGGAGAGCAGCGGGTCGCCCCGGCCGGCGACCCATTGCGCGCCCAGCACGACCGCCTCCGGCTCGGCCGGGGTCAGCATCAGCGGCGGCATGTCATAGTCGGCGGCGAGCAGGTAACCGAGCCCCGGCTCGCCCGCGATCGGCACGCGTCGCGCCATCAGGTCGGCGATGTCGCGGTAGACGGTGCGCGTGGACACCTCCAGCTCGGCGGCCAGCGCGGCGCCCGTCACCGGCCGCGTCGACCGGCGCAGGACCTGGATGATCTGGAACAGGCGCTCGGCGCGGCGCGTCATCCGCATGACTCCTGCTGCCAGGACGCTGTCAGCAGCCCTGTGCGACGAGCCGGCCCGACACAAGCCCGAGCGCAAGGACCCGCCGATGAGATTCGCCTCCACCCGCCTGATCGCCGCCGACATGCAGGCGATGGTCGGCTTCTACGAGGCCGTGACCGGCCAGGCCGCCGAGTGGCTCGCGCCGCAATTCGCCGAGATCGTCACCTCCGCCGCCACGCTGGCGATCGGCGGCGCCGAGACGGTCGCCGCGTTCCGCGCAGGCAGCGCCGAGCCGGGCGCGAACCGCACCGCCATCCTGGAGTTCATGGTCGACGACGTGGACGCCGCCTTTGCTCGGCTGAAGGACAGGGCGGAGCTGGTGCATGCGCCCAAGCTGCTGCCCTGGGGCAACCGCTCGGTCCAGTTCCGCGATCCGGAGGGCACGGTGGTCAGCCTGTTCACGCCGACGACCGAGGCGGCGAAGGCCCGGTTCGGATCGCGCTAGCGGCCCTCGTCCGCCGCCGTCGCGAATGTCACCCATGCAAAAGGGCCCGGGCGTCGCCGCCCAGGCCCTTCCGTCATCATCACGTAGCGGAGGTCTTACGAACCCTGCGCCAGGTTGACCGCCGCATATTTGCCGCGCCGGTCGACCTCAAGCTCGAACTGGAGCCGGTCGCCCTCGTTGAGCGTGCCCATGCCGGCGCGCTCGACCGCCGAGATGTGGACGAACGCGTCGGGCTGGCCGTCATCGCGCTGGATGAAGCCGAAGCCCTTCATCGCGTTGAAGAACTTGACAGTGCCCGTCGCCTTCTCGCCGGTCAGCTCGCGCTGCGGCGCGCCGCCGCGATCGCCGCCGCCAAAGCCGCCACCCTGGCGCGGGCCACGATCGCCGCCGCCGAAGCCGCCGCCTTCACGCGGCTCGCGCGGGGGCGCGCGATCGGTGACGGGGAGCGGCTCGCCTTCAATCTTCAGCTCGGTGGCCGAGATGCGGCCGCCGCGATCGACCAGCGTGAAGCCCAGCTTCTGGCCCTCGGCGAGGCCGGCGAGGCCCGCCTGCTCGACGGCCGAGATGTGCACGAACACGTCCTCCGCGCCATCGTCGCGGACGACGAAGCCGAAGCCCTTCTGCGCGTTGAAGAACTTGACGGTGCCGGTGCCCTCGCCGACGACCTGCGGCGGCATGCGGTTCCCGCCGCCGCCACCGCCGCCGCCGCCGAAGCCGCCGCCCCCACCGCCGCTACGGAAGCCACCGCCCCCG
>NZ_CAHJWX010000224.1 GCF_903643065.1 Sphingomonas bacterium
TCGTCCTGCTCGTGGCGCTCGCCGCCGCCGTCGCGGCGATCGTGCGCGCGGGCGACCTGCTGATCCTCGCCTTTGGCTCGATGCTGGGCGCGATCGTGATCCATGCCGTCGCCGAGGGGCTGCGCGAGCATGCGCGCCTGCCCGCCCGCGCCGCGCTCGGCCTGTCGATCGGTCTCGTGCTCGCCGCGCTGGCGCTGCTCTGGTATCTGTTCGGCGTTCAGTTCCGCCCGCAGGTGGAGCTGCTCATCACTCGCCTCCCCGCGCTGCTGGCGCAGCTCAACGGCTGGCTGTCGCGCTCGCCGGTCGGCGCCAAGGTCGCCAGCGCGGTGCAGGCCGCCTATGCGGGGTCCCGGGTCGCCAACGACATCGGCGGGCTGGTCGGCGGCGCGGGCGAGTTGGTCCTCAACGCGCTGCTGCTGCTGGTCGGCGCGCTGTTCTTCGCCGCCGACCCACCCGTGTACGAGCGCGGGTTCCTGCTGCTCGTCCCCCGGGCCTATCGTCCGGCGTTCGAGGACGCGCTGTTCGATGTCGCCGCGACGCTGCGGCTCTGGCTGCGCGCGCAGTTGATTCAGATGACCACGATGGGCGTCATGATCGGGCTCGGCCTGTGGTGGTCGGGCGTGCCGTCATCGGGCGCGCTGGGGCTGCTCGCCGGCCTGTCCGAGTTCGTGCCCTATGTCGGGCCGATCGCCGTGCTGTTCCCCGCGCTGGGCCTCGCCGCGACGGCGGGGACGCACCCGATCGGGCTGACCTTCCTCACCTTCCTCGCCGCGCGGATGATTCAGTCGAACGCGATCACGCCGTTCGTCACCAGCCGCGTCGTCTCGATCCCGCCGGCCGTGACGCTCTTCGCGATCATCGGCATCGGTTATGTATTCGGCGTGTTCGGGCTGTTCTTCTCCGCCGCGCTGCTGGTCGTGATCTTCACGCTGGTGCGCAGCCTGTACCTGCGCGAGGTGCTGGGCGAGCCGATCCCGCGCGCGCCGCATCAGCGGTTGTTCCGGCCCGATCCGCGGCCCGCCGGCGCGCGGGACACGCCGACTTAACGCGGTATTTACCTTTTGCGTTCACAAGCCGGCTGGTTAATGCACCGGCCGGGCACCCAAATGGGGACAGGGCAAGCGGGGGACTGATGGCATGCGCGTGCTGCTGATCGAGGACGAGCCGACGACCGCCAAGGCGATCGAACTGATGCTGACGAGCGAGGGCTTCAACGTCTACACCACCGACCTGGGGGAGGAGGGCCTGGATCTGGGCAAGCTGTACGATTACGACATCATCTGCCTCGATCTGAACCTGCCCGACATGCACGGCTATGACGTGCTCAAGAAGCTCCGCGTCGCGCGCGTCACCACGCCGGTGCTGATCCTGTCGGGCATCAACGAGATGGATTCGAAGGTACGCTCCTTCGGCTTCGGCGCCGACGATTACGTCACCAAGCCGTTCCACCGTGAGGAGCTGGTCGCCCGCATCCACGCCGTGGTCCGCCGCTCCAAGGGCCATTCGCAGTCGGTGATCAAGACCGGCAAGCTCGCGGTCAATCTCGATGCCAAGACGGTGGAGGTGGACGGTGCCCGCGTCCACCTGACCGGCAAGGAATATGCGATGCTGGAGCTGCTCTCGCTGCGCAAGGGCACCACGCTGACCAAGGAGATGTTCCTCAACCACCTTTATGGTGGCATGGACGAGCCAGAGCTCAAGATCATCGACGTCTTCATCTGCAAGCTGCGCAAGAAGCTGTCGATGGCGTGCGAGGGCGACAATTACATCGAGACGGTCTGGGGCCGCGGCTACGTGCTGCGCGAGCCCGACGAGGTTCCTGCCGTCCAGGTCGCCTGAGGCTCGCGGCGACCGCGAACCGCGTCACCGGATTGCCACGGAACCGAAGCCGCGCCGTCATGAAGGACGGTTAACGACCCCCTCGAACACAAGGGTGGGGTTCCGAAGAATGACGATGAAGGCGATGCTCGCGGCGGCGGCGGCGATGATCTCGATGCAGGCGGCGGCGACCCCGATCCTGCTCGCCAAGGGCCAGCTGGACGGCACCACCGACCTGTCGGGGCTGACGGGGACACTGGAGAACGGTCTGCCCGGCAACGTACTCGGCGGCCTCGGCTCCGGTCTTACCTATGTGGGCGGCAACACCTTCCTCGCGCTGCCCGATCGCGGACCCAACGCCACGAACTACAACGCCGCGGTCGACAACACCGTCTCCTATATCAGCCGCTTCCAGACGGTGACGCTCGGGCTGACGCCGCAGTCCGGCACCGGCCTGGCCTTTTCGCTCAGCCCGCAATTGACGGGCACCACGCTGCTCTACAGTCCGGACGCGCTGATCTACGGAACGGGCGCGGGGCTGGGCAACAAGGCGGACGGGACGCCGCTCGGCTCCGGCTCCGCCCTGCTGCCCAACACGACGACCCAATATTATTTCTCGGGTCGGTCGGACAATTTCGGGCCGGGCGGCTCGGGCAATCCGCTCGACGCGCGGTTCGATCCCGAGTCGATCCGGGTCTCGGCAGACGGCCAGAGCGTGTTCATTTCCGATGAATATGGCCCGTACATCCGCCAGTTCAGCCGCACCGGGAGCAACGCCGGCCAACTCCTGCGGACCTACACGCTCCCGGCCAATCTCGATGTCGCGCTCGTCTCCGCGCACGGCACGGACGAGGAAACCAATGCCACCGGGCGCGTCGACAATAAAGGGATGGAGGGCCTGGCGCTCACGCCGGATGGCAAGACGCTGGTCGGCATCATGCAGCAGGCGCTGCTTCAGGACGCGCGCGGTGCTTCCAAGCTGCTGCGCATCGTCACGGTGGATGTCGCCAGCGGCGCGACCAAGGAGTTCGGCTACACGCTCACCACCGGCAGCGGGGTCAGCGAGATCGTCGCGCTCAACGATCACCAGTTCCTGGTCGACGAGCGCGACGGCAAGGGGCTAGGCGACGGGTCGAACGCGGCGGTGAAGTCGATCTTCCTTATCGACATCACCGGCGCGACCGACATCACCAACGTGGCCGCCGCCACCAGCACGACGCCGACCGTCCGCAAGTCCGCGACGCCGTTCCTCGATCTCGTCGCCGCGCTCAAGGCCAACGGCCTCACCGCCGCGCAGATCCCCTCCAAGATCGAAGGGCTGGCGATCGGCCAGGACGTGACGTCGAACGGGCAGTTGCTCCACACGCTGTACGTCGCCAACGACAATGATTTCGTGCCGGCAAGCGCCGGACCGAACCAGTTCTTCGTCTTCGGCTTCACCGACGCCGACGTCGCCCAGGCGGCGGGCGTGCCCGAGCCGGCGACCTGGGGCACGATGATCCTCGGCTTCGGCGCGATCGGCGCGGCGCTGCGCCGGCGCGCGCGCCGTCCCGCGAGCGCCTGAGCGGCGCTTAGTCGAAGCAGCTTGCTTCCCCGGCGAAAGCCGAGGCCCAGGGCAACGGGGTCGGACCATGTTCCATTGTTTAAGGCCTGATCCTGGACCCCGGCTTTCGCCGGGGAGGCGCTTCAGGTCTCTTGAATTATGGTCTAGGCAGCATCGCCCCGGCTCACGGCCGGGGCGACGAGTCGGGCCGAGCAGATCGCCAATTACGCCAGGATCGGCGCCACAGCGCCGTCACTGGCCCCGCTCCCACATCTTCTCGCCCCCGACCCAGGTCTCCAGCACCTGCGTCTGGCGCAGCTCGGTCGGGGAGGCGAGCGTCGGGTCACGGTCGACGATCACGAAGTCCGCGCGCTGCCCCGGCGCCAGCTCGCCGAACCGGTCCTCGGCGAAGCCCGCATAAGCCGCGCCGCCGGTGAAGGCCCACCATGCCTGCTCGCGCGTCACCCGCTGGTCGGGCCGCCAGCCGCCGAACGGCTCCCCATTCGCGTCCTGCCGGGTGAACGCCGCGGCCCAGCCCGCCCATGGATCGGGCCGCTCGACCGGAAAGCCCGACCCGAACGCCAACCGCGACCCGTTGGCGAGCATCGACGCCCACGCATAGGCACCCGCCAGCCGCGCCGGCCCCAGTCGCGCCTCCGCCATTGGCCGGTCGCTGGTCTGCTGGGTCGGCTGCATGGAGGCGATGATGCCGTGCTGGCCGAAGCGCGGCAGGTCGGCGGGATCGACCACCTGCGCGTGCTCGATCCGCCAGCGCCGGTCGCCCCCGTAGGTATCGACCATGACGTCGATCGCGTCGAGCGCCGCCTGATTGGCGCGATCGCCGACCGCATGCACCGCCACCTGCCAGCCGTCCATCGCCGCCCGGCTCATCCGGTTCTGCAGCTGCGCCTCCGTCATCTGCGCGGCGCCGGTCTGGCCGGGCGCGTCGGCATAGGGCTGCTTTAGCCACGCCCCGCGCGAGCCCAGCGCGCCATCCTCGACCAGTTCGCCCACCCCGCCCATCCGCAGCCGGTCGGCGTACAGCCACGGGGTCGGCCCCGGCCCGCCGACGCCGAGCGCGGTCTCGTTGTCGATCGCGTAGGACATGATGCGCAGGCGCAGGTTGCCTGCGTCGCCCATGCGGCGGTAGCTGAGCCAGTCCTCGACGCTGGTGCCCATGTCGGCGACGGCGGTCAGGCCATGGCCGAGCAGGATGCGCTGCGCGACCAGGAAGGCGGCGTCGCGTTCCTTGGGCAGCGGCCGGGGCACGACGCGCTCGACCAGCGCGCACGCGGCGTCGACGAACACGCCCGCCGGCGCGCGCATCGCGGTGC